>NZ_DAOSET010000046.1:0-17991 GCF_035363275.1 Methanoculleus sp.
AGGTCTCCTCCACCACCGCCCCGAACCCCCCAAGCACCCCGGTCTCGGCCGCCATAGCGAGGCCGAGGTGCCGGCTCCCGACCGTGAGGTCTTTCCTCCGCGGGACTCCCCCGTAGACCGGGAGGCTCTGCGTGGCCTCGATCATGGCCAGGTGGCGGGCGCTCCCGACCCGGTTGAAGATGACCCCGGCGACCCGGACGCCCGGGTCGAACCCCGCGTACCCGAGGGCCATTGCGTGCACGCTCCTTGACGCGCCCCCTGCGTCCACCACGAGGAGCACCGGCGCGTCGAGGATCTTCGCGACGTGGGCCGTGCTCGCGGTGTCGCTCCCTTCGAGCCCGTCGTAGAGCCCCATCACGCCCTCGATGACGGCGATATCGGCCCCGGCGGATGCGCGGAAAAATGTCTCCCGCACCCCGGTCTCCCCCATCATGAACGGGTCGAGGTTGCGCGACGCGCGATCGCAGATAGCTGTGTGGTGCGTGGGATCGATGAAGTCCGGGCCCACCTTGAAGGGCTGGACGGCGAGCCCCCGGGCGGTGAGCGCCGCCATCAGGCCGCTTGCGAGCGTGGTCTTGCCGCAGCCGCTATGAGTTCCGGCGACGACGATCCGTGGAATTGGACGCATAACGTTCCTGTAGTGTTGAATATCGCAGAAGATAAATATGACCTGGGATAACCAGCATATACCAAATAATGTTTCATTAAAACAAGTCTATCTGATTTAACCCCGTCAGGCATATTGCAGGTGATATCATGCACATTATGGAAGGATTCTTACCGAGTCCCTGGTGGGAGATCTGGTTCATTGTCTCCCTACCCTTCATCGTTATCGGAATCTACCAGCTCAACAGGCTTGTACAGGAAAAAAGGGATGCCCTGCCGCTCCTTGCCGTCGCAGGCGCTTTCGTCTTCGTCCTCTCCTCGCTTAAACTCCCCTCGTTCAACGGGAGCTGTTCCCATCCCACGGGGACGGGACTTGGCGGCGTCCTCTTCGGCCCCTGCATCGCCGCCGTCCTCGGCCTGATCGTCCTTGTATTTCAGGCGGTCTTCCTCGCACACGGCGGGATCACTACCCTCGGGGCGAACGTCTTCTCGATGGGGATCGCGGGGCCCGTCGTCGCCTACATCATCTACAAGGCCGGGACCCGGGCAGGCGCAAACACTTACGCGACGGTCTTTCTTGCCGCGGCCCTCGCCGACCTCGTCACCTACGTCGTCACCTCGGTCCAGCTCGCGCTCGCGTTCCCCGGAAGCGTCGGGTTCCTCGGGGCTTTCTCTGCGTTTGCCGCGATCTTCGCCGTCACCCAGATCCCACTCGCCATCATCGAGGGCGCGGTCATCGCGCTGGTCTTCAAGTACATCGTCCAGATCAAACCCGAGATCCTCACCCGCTTAAACCTCCTCTCCGAGAGTACCATCACGAAACTCCGGGAGGCCGCCGCATGAAGCACGGTCTGGAGATCACGGTTGCCGTGATCATCATCGTCTTTGCCGCCGTCTTCCTCGTCCAGGACGCCGCGATCCGGGCTTCCGGTGAGGAGGCCTGGGGTGGGGCCGACGGCGAGGCCGCCGACCTCATCGAAGCCTCCGGCTACGAACCCTGGTTCGAGTCCTTCTGGGCACCCCCGAGCGGCGAGATCGAGTCGCTCTTCTTTGCCCTGCAGGCGGCCATCGGCGCGGTGATCATCGGTTACGTCTTCGGCTACTGGCAGGGCAGCAGGAAAACCGCCTGATTTTTTTGGTGATCCGGCTAACCAGATAAGGGAACGGGACTGCAATGCATAATATCCTCGAAGACGTTGCCCAGACAAACGGTCTGCGTGAGACGAGCTCAGGCCTCAAACTCTTCATCGGGCTATCAAGCATCCTCATCTCGGTCTCGTCGCCCGGTCCCGTCGCCCCTCTGCTGGTTGCGGCCTCGATGAGCGCCGCCCTCCTCGTCCTCGCGCGCATCCCGGCGCGGTTCTACGTCCGACTCCTCCTGGTCCCGGTTCTCTTTGCGGCGACGAGCATCGCCGTGGTCCTCTTCATCACCGGCGGCGGGGCGGTGCTCATCCAGGTCCCCGGTCTCCCCCTCGCGGTCACGGTCGGCGGCGCGAACCTTGCCGTTCTTCTCCTCGCCCGGGTCTTCGGCGGAATGTGCTCGCTCTACTTCATCGCACTCACGACGCCGATGACCGAGATCCTTGATATCCTCCGGCGGCTCCGGGTGCCCGCCGTCTTCATCGACCTCGCCATGCTCACCTACCGGTTCATCTTCATCTTCATCGAGGAGGCCGGCCAGATCTATCGATCTCAGGTGATGCGGCTCGGGTATGGCCGGTTCCGGGAGTCGGTGCAGTCATTCGGGATGCTCACCGGCGCGCTCTTCCTCCGGACCTGGGAGAGCGGCGAAGCCCTGGTGCTCGCCATGGACGCGCGTTGCTACGACGGCAAACTCGGCATCCCCGGTGAAACACGCCCCGTCTCATCCTCTGCGCTCGCAACGGCCCTGTTCTACGTCGGGGCCGTCTTCGGCGTCTCGCTCTTCACCGGAGGTCTGGTACTCGTATGATACCGCTGCTTGAGACCGACGCGATCACCTACACCTACCCGAACGGTCCTGCCGCCCTCACCGGGGTGAGCGTCCGTATCGCCGCGGGATCAAAGACCGCCATCGTCGGCCCGAACGGCGCCGGAAAGTCGACCCTCCTCCTGATGCTCAACGGCATGCTCCGGCCGGCCTCAGGCGAGGTCCGCTTCAATGACCGGCCGCTCGCCTACGACAACCGGAGCCTCCGGGACCTCCGCCGCCGGGTCGGGTTCGTCTTCCAGAACCCCGACGTCCAGATCATCGCCCCGACCGTTGAAGCGGACGTGGCGTTCGGTCCGGTGAACCTCGGTCTTTCTCCCGACGCCGTCCGGCGAGCGGTCCGGGACGCGCTCGGGTACGTCGGGCTCCACGGCTACGAGAAACGGCCGCCCCACCACCTCTCCGGCGGCGAGAAGAAACGAGTCGCCATCGCCGGCATCCTCGCAATGGAGCCGGCGGTCCTGGTCTTCGATGAACCGACCAATACCCTCGACCCGGCAAGTTCCGAGGAGGTGATGGAACTCCTCGACGAGCTCGCCTCCGGGGGCCGGACGGTGCTGATATCCACGCACGACGTCGAACTCGCCTACCGCTGGGCCGACTCGGTCATCCTGATGGAACGGGGGCGTGTCCTCGCCCGCGGGCCGCCGGAAGAGGTCTTCTCTGATCACAGTCTCCTCGCTGCCGCCAGGCTGAAACCACCTGCTCTTCTCGACCTCTACAACGAGCTCGGTCTCCGGGGCGTCATCGACCGTGGCGTTCCTCCAAAGAACGTGCTCGAGTTCACCGACCGGATCGAGCGAGAACTGCGCGGCCACACCCCGACCCGTGACGAAGTCGGGACGATCTACCTCTGCAACGCCGACCGGATCGGCGGCGACGAGTTGCGAGCGCTCGTGGAGCAGGGCGCGGTCGAGCACATCGGGGCGATGGGCACCCGGGCCAAGGAGTTCGCCAACCGGGAGCGGATCCTCCTGGACTACACCTACGGTGTCATCGACAAGTGCATCTTAAAAGCCCTGATCGGGGAGAACTCACTCATCATCACCACCGGGGGCATGGTCGAGCACGTCCACCGTCGCATCGGTGAATACAGTGCCGAGAGCGGGCGGGCACTCGAGGCGACCCCGGTGCGGGACCTGGTGGAACCAAGACCCGACCGGGAGGGCGTCCTGGAGTGATCCCTCTCGCACCACCGGGAACAGGTGCGTAACTCCTCTCTATTCTCTCTTTTTCCGGGACCCCTACCCCGCTTTGCGAAGGTTAATCCGGTGCCGGCACCTGACGATACTTCATGATGCTCGAAGAGGTGCTGCAACGAATATCCGAGCAGGCAAAACGGAAGCGAATGACCCTGCCCGAGCAGAAGACCAAGATCGTCTGTACCATCGGGCCCGCATCTCGGTCCCGGGAGGTCCTTGCCCGGATGGTCCGGGCCGGCATGAACGTCGCCCGGCTCAACCTCTCTCATGGAACGTTCGACGAGCATCGGGAGAACATCAGGAACATCCGGACCGTGGTCGAGGATACCGGTCTTCCCGTCACGATCCTGCTCGATCTCCCGGGACCGAAGATCAGGATCGGCGATCTCGCCCACGAGCCCCTGGAACTCCACAAGGGCGAGACCGTCACCCTCACGACCGCTCCGGCGCCGGGTGATCCCTCCCGGATTCCCGTCGACTTCGAGCAGTTTCCGCAGCTGGTCGCGGAGGGGAGCACCATCTTCCTCAACGACGGGTTCCTCCAGCTCCGGGTCGACGAGGTCGAAGAGAGCGATGTCAGGGCGACAGTGGTTATCGGTGGCCTGCTCCTCTCGCGCAAGGGGATGAGCCTCGTCGGGGGTGGGGGAATCGTTGCCCTCAGCGCCGTGACCGACCGGGACCTCGAGTGCATCGAGTTCGGGCTCGCCGAGGGGCTCGACACCTTCAGCATATCCTTCATTGAGCGGGCGGAGGATATCCTGAAGGCCCGGGAGTATGCGGCCCGGTCCGGAAAGTCCATCCGGGTGATCTCGAAGATCGAGCGGCAGGAGGCGCTCGCAAATCTCGACGGGATCCTCCGGGAGACTGACGGGGTCATGATCGCCCGGGGCGACCTCGGGGTCCAGACCCCCATCGAGGAGGTCCCCACGGTGCAGAAGCGCATCATTCAGAAGGCAAACATCCTCGGCCGGCCGGTGATCACCGCCACCCAGATGCTGATGTCGATGACCGACAATATCCGGCCTACCCGGGCGGAGGTGACCGACGTCGCAAACGCTATCCTCGATGGGACAGACGCGATCATGCTCTCCGAGGAGACATCCATCGGGAAATATCCGGTCGAGACGGTCGCGATGATGGCGAAGATCGCCCGGTCGACCGAGGAGAAACGCACAAGTGTCGGGGCGGGGTGCAGCCCGCTCGCCTACTTCCGGCAGGGGAAGGGCCGGGAGAAGATCACCGTCAACGACGTCGTCTCTTTAAACGTCATCGAGGCGATAGATGCGCTCGGCATCCGGTTCGTGCTGACGCCTACCCGTTCCGGGAGCACCCCGCGGAACATCTCCCGATTCAAGCCGGGGGCCTGGATCCTCGCCTTCACCCGGAACCCGAGCACTTTCAAGTTCCTGGCATTCTCCTACGGGGTCTGCCCGTACCTGATCCGGAGCGAGAAGGAGTACTGGCATGGGGCAATCCTCGACTCGATACGCGATTCCGGCATCATCAAGCCCGGAGAGCGCGTGGTCCTCACCGAAGGTGTCTCCCCCGGACGCGAAGGGACCGATTCGCTCATCATCCTCACGGTGGACTGAGAGGGGTCTGCCGGCACACCCTTCTTCGTTCGGCCGCCTCCGGCACCCCTTCGGGGGACGCAAACCCTATCCCGGCGGAGGGCGAACACTCATCAACCATGGACGTGATCGTTTCGGGCGAGCGGGATGATCGGGGTCAGGATAGCGCGCTGAAGGAGCAGACCGCGCGCCTCTCGGTCGTCTCGAACATGCTTCTCGTCGTGGCAAAACTGGTCGTCGGCATCGCGATAGGCTCGGTTGGCATCATATCCGAGGCGATACACTCCGGGATCGACCTGGTGGCCGCGGTCGTCGCCTACTTCTCGGTCAGGCAGTCGGCCCGGCCTCCTGACGAGTGCCATACCTTCGGGCACGGGAAGTACGAGAGCATATCCGGGCTCCTTGAGGCGGTCCTGATCCTGGTGGCCGCCGTCCTGATCGTCAACGAGGCGTTGAGAAACCTCCTCGGCGGAGAGGAGACGCTGAACGTCGAGGGGCTCGGGCTCGGGATCGCCGTCATGCTGTTCTCGGCCGGGGTGAACTTCTACGTCTCCTCCCGACTGATGGCGGTGGCGAAGAAGACGGAGTCGATCGCGCTTGAGAGCGACGCCTGGCATCTCCGCACAGACGTCTACACCTCCGCCGGGGTCGTGCTCGGGCTTGTCCTGATCCGGCTGACGGGCCTTGTCGTCCTCGACGCCCTCATCGCGCTCGTGGTTGCCGGGATCATCCTCCGGGCGGCATTCGACCTCATCCGGCGTTCGTTCGAGGACCTTGTCGACCGGAGCCTCCCCCCGGAGGAGGAGGCCCGGATCCGGGAGATTATCAATGAGCACTGCACGGACGTCATCAATTTTCACCGGCTCCGGACCCGTCGGTCGGGGCCGAACCGGTTCGTGGACCTCCACCTGGTCGTCCCGAAGACCGCGACCCTTGAGGAGGCTTACGGTATCGTGAAGCACGTGGAGACCGACGTCAAAGGGGAATTCCCCCGCACGAGCGTCACGATCAGGGTCCAGCCCTGCACCGGCGAGGACTGTTCCGCCTGCGGGGTCTTTTCCACCTGCCCGGAGTGCGACCGGTTCGCGTTTCACCACGAAGCGCCGCCCGGGAGATAGAACGGAGGTCTCCGGGCTCTTTCAGAGCAACGCCGCAAGAGTGAGGCAGGCCACGACCGGGATGACGAGGTTGTCGTCCACGGGGCTTATCAGTTCGGCGAGGGCCGTGACCGCGGCCGTCGCGAGGGCGACGGCCGACGGGACGAGGAAGCAGAGGGCGGCCCCCGTCACCGCGACCCCGGCGAGCGTGCCTTCGAGGGACTTGTGGTTGTAGATCCGGGTCCTGCCGAACCGGACGCCGACGAGGGTGGTGACGCTGTCGAGGAGCGAGAGCACTACGAGCCCGATGAAAGCGATCTCTTTTTCAAAGAAGACGAGACAGAAGAGGGCACCGAGCGCGAAGAAGAGCGCTCCCTTTCCCGGGGCGGCGTCCCGCCGTTCAAGGCCGGCAATGACCCACGAGACGATCGGGATGGTGTAGCCCCGGGAGACAGCGTCGGAGAGGAGGAACCCCGCGAAGAGAGCGAGCACCAGGACGGAGAGGGTGAGGCCCCGGTCGAAGAGGAGGACAAACCCCGATATCCCGAGGCCGAAGACGAGGTGGACGACCTGCCGGAGCGACTCGTTCATCATACCGGATGTTGGCGTGGGACCGGTTAAACTCTCTGTAGGCGGAGGAGGTGGGACCGGATCGGCCCCGGTCGGGTGGGGAACGCCGTTCTCACCGCGAGCGGCAGTCCCGGATGAACGCCCGAGCCTCGTCGTCGGTGATCGCGTAGGTCGCCTGGGCATCGAGCGCGACCACCCGAAGGATGACCGCGACCTCGTCGAGGCGGCGCTTGTGATCGCCGCGGACGTGCTTTCTCACCTCGTGCAGGGTTTCGAGCGCGGTCCCGACGTTTGCGATCGTGCAGAGGGCGCTCTCCCGGGTGCCGCTCTCGACGGCGGGGAGGGTGCGGGGCGGCCGTATGGCAGGGGGAGAGGTCATATTCTGTATCCTCGCGGTGCATACCCTTGAACCTGCTGGTACCCACTTTCGATAACGTATTATTCCGTCGTCTCAAATCAGAACAGAGGAACTTCTATTCAATCACCATGGACCATATAACTGAAACCCCCGGGCCGGATCGGTGGAAGGCAATACTTCAGAGCCCCTACCTCGCCGGCTCCGTGAAGTTCATCCTCCCGCTCGCCATCATCCCGGTCGTCTTTCTGGTGCTCTACCTGACCGAGCCTTACGAGCAGTTCCTCATCATATCAGGACTGCTCGTCGCCTATTTCGTCCCCCCGGCCGGGAAGGAGACGATCATCCCGCTCGCGGTCGTCCTGGGCTACCCCTGGTGGCTCATCACGCTCATGATCTTCCTCCTCGACGTGGCCGTCTCACTCTTCGTCGTCTGGAACCTGGATCTGGCACTGAAACTCCCTCTCATCGGTCGGCTGATCGAGAGCGGGATGACGGCGGGCCGGAACTACACCGAGGCCCAGCCCTGGCTCCGGCGGTTCTCGACGGTCGGGCTCATCCTCTTCGTCTTCTTCCCGCTCCAGGGGACCGGGGCGATGAACGGGGCGATCCTGGGGAGACTGCTCGGGCTGGAGAAACGCCGGGTCTTTGGCTGCGTCTGTATCGGGTCAATCTTCTCCTGCCTTGCCTTCTCCCTCGGGGCCGATGTGCTTCTGGATGTCTACCGGCAGAACCCGGCGCTCGGGATTGGCATCCTGGTCGCGATCATCGTTGGGGTCGTGGCCGGGGTCGTGGGATGGCGGGTGTACAAGAAGCGGCTCCGGGAGCGGACGCCCGGGTGATCCGGACCCGGTCGATCCCGCAGTGGGTGGATTTCACGGGTGTTCCGACGGCAGGGGTCGGGAAGAGGAGGCGGACGCCGGCTGGATGCCGTAAACGACGGCGATGAGCCTCCCGTCGCCGTGACGGGAAAATCCAATGGCCGTTTCCCCTTGATACGCCCCTCTCCGATTTCGGTGGAAAAATTCCTTCGGATAACGCTGATTTTTCGACGAAGACGATTTCGCAGGCCTTAAATCTCTTGACCTCAATTTTCTTCCAAACGAGGGAGCAGATGAGTTCTCAATCATACCCATGGATCATCGCGGTCGTAGCGGTCCTCGTCGCTGTCGTCGCCGGTTTTACGGCATTGAATCAGCCGATAGTGCTGCCTGCTTCCGGAACCAATGAAGACGCGAGAGAACTCCTTGTTCGCCTGCAGTCGGATATCGCTGTGGCGCTTGAGGCTGTTGACGGCCGCTTGAGCCACGCGGCGTCTGACCTCAGGGGTACTGGCCTCAACGACACCGCCGCCCGCGGGATCCTTCTGAACCTGAGTGATGTTGACCCTGCTATCGTCGACTGCACGGTCACCGATGCGGGAGGCACGCTCCTCGCCGCCGAACCGGCGGCGTACCATGGCGTCGAGGGCGCGGATCTCCGGGACCAGCCCAACGTCCGGCACGTTCTGGCATCGAAGCGACCGATCATGAGCGAGGTGATCACGGTCGCGGAAGGTATCCCGGCGGCGGTCATGTCCACGCCGATCTTTACCGGCGAGGATCGGTTTGCCGGGTTTGTCTCTGTTGTCTTCCGGCCGGAAGTCCTGATCGGCAACGCCGTCGGCCCGGCGGCGAACGGCACTCCCTTCCAGGTGATGGTCGTCCAGACGGACGGGCGGGTGCTCTACGACACCGACACTACCCAGGTCGGGCGGATGACGTTCGATGACCCACACTACGCGGACTACCCGGACCTGCTCGACGTGGCCCGCCGGACTGCCGCCGAACGCTACGGCACCGCGACCTACGGGTTTGAGATCGACGGAGAGGCGGTGCGGAAGGAGATTACCTGGACGACGACCGGCCTCCACGGGACCGAGTGGCGGGTGGCGGTGATCCGGGCGGTGGAGTGAAGGACCCCGCTCCTCTTTCATTTTTGGCATGCGCGCCCGGGGGGACCTCCACGGATGACCCGTTCCCCGGCTGAACATTTTTATAACCGGGAGCGGATAGGAGTGGTCCATGGCGGGACTGGAGACGCGCAGGTTCGGAAAGACCGGGCGGGAGGTCACCCTCGTTGGGCTCGGCGGCGAGGGGGTCCTCAGGACATACGGGCGACATGCGGAGGCAGCGGCCGTCATCATGGAGGCCCTCAACCAGGGGATCACCTACTTCGACTCGGCAAAGGCCTACGCGGGGAGCGAGGACTACTACGGCGAGGTCTGGCGGAGCCGCCCTGACCTCCGGGAACGGATCTTCCAGGCCAGCAAATCGGCGAGCCGGCTTCACGCGGATGCCGAGATGGACCTCCAGGCGACCCTCCAGCGGATGGGCATCGAGACCCTCGACCTCTGGCAGATCCACGACGTCCGGACGTTTGCCGAGATCCGGGAGATCGAGGGGGTGAGCGGCGCCCTCGCAGCGTTTATCGAAGCGAAGGAGATGGGCATCGTCCGGTATATCGCGGTGACGGGCCATCACGACCCCGACGTCCTCTCGCACGCGGTGGAGAACTGGCCGGTCGACGCCGTGATGATGCCCGCAAACCCGGTGGAAGGCGCACCCGGAGGATTCCTCGATACGACGCTTGCGGCCGCGAAGGAGCAGGGTGTCGCCGTCATCGGGATGAAGGTGCTCGGCGGGTCGAACTACACCGCCCCCGGCACGGGGGTGACGCCGGAGACCCTCGTCCGCTACGCCCTTGCCCAGGATATCTCCGTCGCGATCGTCGGTTGTTCTACGCCCACGGAGGTGCAGGCGCTTGCCGCTGCCGGGAGGAGCGGCCCCCTGCCCGACGACGAGACGACGGCCCTCGTCGAGGCGTTCCGCCCCTACGCCCGCGAGCTCGCCTACTACCGGGGAGTATGGTGAGGAGGGCCACGATCCTGCTACCGATATATGCCCGCGGCGCCAACCTACGGGATAGAGGAGCGGCACCGCGGAGACGACGGTGGTCGCGTGGAGAGATACTGTCATGAGAACCCGGGAACCGCAACGACTCCGGGATCGCATCGCCGCATCGCCGGACGCGATCCTCGTTCTGGTCGTGCTCGTCATCTTCATGGATATGACGATCTACGGGCTCCTTATCCCGGTCTTCCCTCAGTACGCCCCCCGGCTCGGTGTCGACGAATCGGTCGTCGGGATCGTCTTCGGGGTTTACGCCGCCATGCTCCTCCTCTTCTCCATCCCGATGGGCCTCCTCTCCGACCGGGTGGGGCGCCGCCCCCTCATCATCGCCGGGATGCTCCTTCTTGCCCTTGCGACTGCCCTCTTCGGCTTCTCGACCACGGTCACGCACCTGATCGTCGCCCGGACGGTCCAGGGGGTGTCGGCCGCGGCCACCTGGTCTGCGGGGCTTGCGCTCCTCGCCGATACCTGCGACCCCGCCCGGCTCGGGGAGAGGATGGGTATCACCCTCTCGGCGGTCGGGCTCGGGACCGTCCTCGGGCCGGTCGTCGGGGGGCTGCTCTTCGAGTACCTGGGCTACACCGCGACCTTCCTCATCCCGGCGGTGCTGGTGGCTTCGGTCGGTTTCGCGGTCCTCGCCGTCCCGGTGCGCACCTGCAGGCAGGAACGGTCGGGTATGCTGCCCCGGGGGAGTCTCTTCCCGCTCGCCGCCTGCGGGGCCGCGGTCGTCGCGGTCTCCGGGACCTACGGGGTCGTGGACCCCTACCTTCCGGTCTACCTGCACGCTACCTTCGCGGCCTCCCCGGCGACGATCGGGCTCGTCTTTGCGGTGCTGGCGGTCGCCGCCGCCGCCGCCCAGCCGGCCGCAGGAAGGATCTATGACCGGTACGGGGGGAGCCGCTCCCTCATCGGCGGCGGGCTCCTCCTCTCGGGGGTTGCGATCGTTGCTGCCATGCAGGCGCCGACCCTCGTGCTCGTCATCGCTGCCGTCTTCGTGCTGGGGGTCACGCTCTCCTGCGCCCTGGTGCCGGTGATGCCGATCATGGCCGAGATCTACCGCGACCGGAGTTCGCAGGGCGCCGCTTACGGCATCTACAACACCTTCTACTCGCTGGGGCTCGCGGCCGGACCGTTCGCCGGAGCGTTCTTCACGAGCCGGTGGCCGCTGCCGGCGTTCTTCCTCGCGACGTCGGCGGTCCTCGCGGTTGCAGGGGCGCTTGGCTGGGTGGTCATCGGGAAGCTGCGTTGGCAGTGAAGCGTGCGCTACGTTCATCGTGCCGCCGGGCCAACAGATACTGCACTGTCTGGTGTTGAACCGAGGAGATCATGTCGCTGGAATCCTTTCGCCGCCACACCCCCGAACTGCTGATCGCCGCCTTCGGCCTCATCTTCCTCGCGGCGGTCTCCGGGACCGTCGGCGGCGAGGCGGGATCATTCCTTGTCGCCTCGCTCGACGTGGCGTTCTTCGTCGTCCTCGCGATGCTCGTCTACCTCGCCGATGACCGGCACCCCGCGTACCGGTGGGCCGCCGTCTTCTGGCTCCTCGCTCTCGTCGGGGGGGTTGCGGCCGCTGCAGCCGGCGTCGGTGTCATAGCGATCCTGCCGGCGGAGGTGCTTGAGGGCGCGGAGTTCGATCCGGAGACCGTCGACCTCGCCCTGGCCGGAGAGGTGGCTCTCCTCCTGCTCGGCGTCCTTGCCGCGGCACTTGCAAGTCTCGTCGGGCTCTCCCGCCGGTTCAGGGTCCGGCTCGCCCGGTACCTTCCGTTCGACCCGGACTCGCTCCTCCATACGGTTGCGCTCGTCGTCATCCTCGCCCTGATCCTCATCCCGACCATACCGCTCCTGGCGACAGGGGGTCCGCCCTTCCTCTCGCCGCAGTTCCTCGATCCCCTGCTCGAGTCCGGGGACCTCCTCGCGGATACGGTCACGTTGAACGCCTACACCCTCTTCTGGACGCTCATCGGCTCGTTCTTCATCGCCGGGGCATGCGTCCGGCGGACGCCCCGTCAGGTCCTGAAGCGGCTCGGGCTCGTCCGGCCGACCGGAAGAGAAATTGCTCTTGCTGTTGCTGTAGCCTTCGCGCTCGTGATCGCGTTCCACTTCATCGACCCGGCGCTCGCCGCGCTGGTGGGCTGGCTCGGCCTCCCCGTCACCGATGTTGAGGCTGTCAACCTGCTCTTTGCCGGTTCGCTCACCCTGCCCGGGATCATCGTGGCGTCCATCGCGGCGGGGTTCGGCGAGGAGGTGAGCATCCGCGGTCTGCTCCAGCCCCGGTTCGGCATCCTCCTCCCGGCGCTCCTCTTCGCATCGCTCCACGCGTTCCAGTACAGCTGGGACGGCCTCATCTCGGTCTTCCTTGCGGGGCTCGTCTTTGCCTGCATCCGGAGGTACTCGAACACCACAACGTCGGCGGTCACGCATACCGTCTACGACCTGGTACTCTTTGCCATGCTTATGGTGGGAGTATCGTTCTGACGGGCGAAACCCCTTTTTCCCGGGAGGATGTCAGTGCTTGCGGTACACCTTCGACCGGTGACCGACTTCCACCACGACAATCACAAGCATGTCGTCAAAGATGTTCAAAATAACACGGTATCTCCCTATTCGGAGCGAGTAAAAGGGACTCTGACTTCTCCCTTTCAGTTTCTTCACGTGCCGGGCGGGATCCGGCTCCTGAGCGAGGGCCTCCACCTCATCAAGGATCCGGGTTCCGACACTCGCGGGCATCTTCGCGAGGTCGCGCACCACCGCCGTCGTGAGTCTTACCGTGTACGCCATGCCGCCTGCAACTCGGCGCGTGCTTCCTCCAGGGTATACAGGCGACCGGCCTTAATGTCTTCAAGTGACTCCTCGATTCCCCGGATAGCCTCGTCGCTCAGGGGCTCGTCGTCCTCGGTAGTATCCATAAGGCGCCTGATGACGTCGTCGAAGGTTTCGCGGGGATACCGCTTCATCGCTGCCAGCCGTTCCTTTGTCTCCTGAGATACCCACACTGTTGTCGTCCGGGACATGCTATGATCTATAGCGGCCTATTGAATATCATCGTTACGATCGTCCTCGAGGTTTCGATACGACGTTGCCTCTCCCGGTTGCCTGCGCCGGACGAGGAGTCGAGTCGCTCATTGCCCGACATGGCTCCCGTCGCAGAACGGTTTATTCCACGATCTCCCGCACCGGCAGAGGGTAATCCGGTTCCTGATCGTATAGGTCCCTCCCTCGGCGGACTCGACCGGGATCCCGCCGCGGACCCAGAGCGGCCCATGTTCATCCCTGACAGGATCTTCGACCACGACGATGGACTTATCAAGAAAAGGCTCGATCGTCTCACCGGTCTTCCGGTCGCGGAGAACGAGCCGGCCGGAAGGGCAGTTGCATGCTTCCTCTATTGCCGTGTTCCGTGCCTCCGGGATACTGGACCGTTCCGTGAGGTTCCAGATTCCTCCGGCCCGCATGCAGAACCGTGCGTGCACACAGAGCCCTTCATAATCGATCAGTTCCAACTCCGGTCCGCTGATGATGGTCGGGCTCTGGAGATACGGTTCGTTTCCGGCTGTCTCGGTACCGTCAAAGCGGACCTTCGCATGCGTCCCGTCACAGAAGGGTTTGTTCCTCGACCGTCCGCAGCGGCATAAGGCATACCGTTCCTGCAGCGGGTACTCCCGTACCTTCTTCCACGACCGGCAGTCGCCCCCGTCATCGTAGGAGATCTCCATCACCATGAGCGGGACACCCCCGGTCACAATGTATGGACCATGCTTGCTCACCTGGATCTTCATGATGTCGTTTCCCCTTTTTTTTGTGATCGCCACAGGTATTCTCTCGTTATGGAGGGGTGATGGGCGTTCCCGGAACTATCACGAATGCGGGATAAATAATTTGGGCCTCTTTCCGTCACCGATATGGAAACATTGAACGCGATTAAATTGCTAAATTCCCAGTATGACGATGCCATGGGCAAGCAGACCGAAAACGTCAGGCAAAAAGCTCGCAAAAATCGTTTGAAAAGAAACGCTGAGGGGGAGATTTGAACTCCCGAGGGGCTCAACGCCCCACGGGCTTTCCAGGCCCGCGCCTTACCGGTCTAGACTACCTCAGCAGAGAATGTGCATCATTAGTTGGCGGGACAGTCTATTAATAATATCCTCCCGGCGGGGTTCTCGCCACGGGGCCAATGAGATCATGAGTGTTCCTGCGCCCCGGCGTGCGTCTTCCAGCCCCGGGGGTAGGTGCCGGGCTGCATCAGGACGGTGGTGGGTGCGACGACGAACCCGGGTTCTCCCGGTTTCAACGCTGGCGAACCGACGAGGGCCTTCCCGAGCCCCACCAGTTCGCCGCGTTCCGTCACGATCGCGACCGTCTCGCCTTTCCCGAATCCGCCCACCTTTGCCGTGACCCCCACCGCGGCGAGGACCGCGCCGTGGCAGACGGCATCGACCGCGGTGTCGCGGATGACGACCTTCGGGAGGTCGCCGACGGCGGCGTCCGGGGCAAGGATCATCCCCCGGAGGGGCTCAGGATCGCCGTCCCGGGCCGCCGCGCAGGCATCGACGAGGTCATGAAGCGAGACCGCCGCTGTCTCGTCGAACGTGCCCGAGCGTATCCGCCGGAGTTCCTCCATGTGGGCGCAGACCCCGATCGCGTAGCCCATGTGGATGCAGAGCGTCCGGATGTAGGTCCCGGCGTCGCACCTGACCCGGAAGAGGACGAGCCTGCCGGCCATATCCAGGATCTCGATCTCCTGGATCTTCCGGATCCGGAGGCTCCTTTTCACCGCGCTCTTCCTCGGGGGCCGCTGGTAGATCCGGCCGGTGAACTCAGCCGCCACCCGGTCCACGGCCTCCCGCGGCGCATCGGCGTGGAGCCTCATCAAGCAGATATATTCTTTGTTGTGCGAGAGGAGGACCGGGGCGAGCCGGACGGCGCCGCCGAACATGACAATGAGCACCCCGGAGACCTGCGGGTCGAGCGTCCCGGCGTGGCCCACCCGCCGCCCGAGGATATCGCCGACCCAGGCGGTCACCTGGTGGCTGCTCGGCCCCCGGGGCTTGTCGATGACGACGATCCCCGACGCGGGGAGAGCCCCGCCGCAGGGGTTACCTGGATCGTTCATATTCGGTGTCATATTTTCAACCGGTTCAGCGCTTGAAGGGTTCCCGCAAGCGACCCGTCTCCGACGACTGCCGGGGGGTGCCCGCCGGCCCGCATGGCATCGGCGGTGATATCGCCGATGGCGACGAGGAGGAGACCGTCCCGGGGCCGCCACCGGGCCTCCCGGTAGGACATGGCGCTCGTGAAAAGGACGGCGTCGGCGGCGTCGAGAGCGAGTTCGGTCCCCGTGGGGGCAAGGGCGTAGACCCGCTCCTCCCGGACCGTCCCGCCTGCGGCGGCGATCGCGTTGAGGAGGCCCGGGTTCGGGACGTCGGCCCGCGGGATCCCGACCGTCCGCCCCCGGAGCCACTCCCCGAGGTAGGGAACGAAGTCCCGGGAGTAGAACGAAGGGAGGATCTCTGCCTCGATCCCGGACTCCCGGAGAGTCTCGGCAGTCTTCGGCCCGATGGCGATCACCCGTGGCCATCGTTTCAGCCTCGGCCCGACGATCGCGGCCGGGAGGGCGCTCGAGAAGAAGAGGCAGTCGAACTCGCCGCGGTGGACGGCCTCGACGAACGCGGCAACCCGCTCCATCCGCACCTCCGCCCGGAGGGGTGAGACCGTGTAGCAGTCGTGGCCGCAGGAGGTGCAGAGAGCGCGGTCTCCCGCCGCCTTGTTTTCGAGCCGGGTGATGGCAATCTTCATTGCCACAACGTTCGTCCCGGTGGAATATGACTGTATCTGTCGGGATGCCTCCTCCTCGCCCCTGCCGGGCACGATTCGGTTGGTTTATCCCCGCCGGCTTCGACCGTAGATCTGCGTGCTCGCAAGTATCGTGCTCGGGGCCGTCGTCGGTATCGGCTGCGGCGTCGTGAGCGGCCTCGTTCCCGGCATCCATGCCAACACCGTGGCCGGCGTCCTTCTTTCGCTCCAGGCGCTCCTCCTCGCCTGGTTCGACCCGGTGGTCATCGCCTCCGCGATGTTCTCCACTCTGGTCACGCATACGTTCCTCGACAACGTCCCGAGCACGTTCCTCGGTATCCCCGATGCCGACACATCCCTCGCGGTCCTTCCCGCGCACGCCCTCTGTCTCGAAGGGCGGGGAGAGGAGGCCGTCCGCATATCGGCTCTCGGGAGCGCCGCCGGCGTCGCCCTCTCTCTCCCGCTCGCGCTCGTGTTCGTCCTGGCTCTTCCGGCACTTCAGCCGGCGATCGACTGGGGCATCGGGCTTGTCATCCTCGCTGTCGCCGGCTACCTCATCGTCGTCTCCGAGTCGCCGGGATGGGCGCTCGCCGTCTTCTCGGTCTCGGGTCTCCTCGGCCTCTTCTCCCTCGGCTATTCCTTCCTTGCCTGGCCGGCGGGCGGTGAGTCCGGGGTGCTGATGCCCCTCCTCTCCGGGCTCTTCGGGATCGCGGTCCTCCTCAAGGCGTCGCACGGGGTCATGCCCGAACAGAGTTTTACGGGGATCGACCTCCCGGCCGGTGCGGTCCGGCGGGGTTCCGTCCTCGGCTCCGCCGCGGGCGCTCTCGTCGGCTGGCTTCCGGGCCTCTCGAGCGCCACGGCAAACGCCCTCCTGACGTCGGTCATCGGCTACGACTCCAACCCGCGCGAATACATCCTTGCGACCAGCGCCGCAAACACCGTGAATGCCTTCCTCGGGCTTGCGGCCTTCTACGCCATAGCCCGGACGCGGAGCGGGGTGATGGCGGCGATCGGGGCGCTCGAAGAGGTTCCGCCGGCAACCGCCATCCTTCTTGCCGGTGCCATCGCCGCGGTCGGCGCCTACCTCCTGACCATTCTCTTCTCGCGTACGGCCTGGTGGTTTGGCGGTATCAACATCACGAAGATCAACCACGGTGTCATCATCTTCGTCGCCCTCCTCTCCCTCTTCCTCTGCGGCCCTTTCGGAGGGCTCGTCCTCCTGCTCGCGACGGCGGTCGGCTATGTCCCGGCTCTCGTCAACATCCGCCGGGTCTACTGCATGGGGGCGATCATGGTTCCGGTGATGGTCTACTCGTTCGGCATCGCCTGACCGCCCGGGTTATATCGACAGAGTTCCAATACCGTACCATGCTACAGCGCTACTGGTTCGGAGATGTCGATGAGCAGGGGTGTCGGGCCGCCGGCACCGATCCGGCCGCGCTCGCTCTACGGGCTACCACGCTCCGCACCGGTATGGAGTCCTACGTCCCCATCGACTGGGAGATTGCCCGGGACTGCGGCGTTGTCCGGACGCGGGCGGAGTACGTTGACCTGCTCCGGTCCGTCTGCACCACCCTTGCCCGGGAGAAGATCGCCCGTTCATACCAGGCGAGAGACGTCGAGCTCCTCCAGATGGTCAGGATGCTCGACGAACTCGACAACGTCATCAATCTCCTCCAGGAACGCGCCGCTGAGTGGTACCAGGTCACGAACCCGTCGTTCTCCCGGAAGTACCGGTCGCTCCCGGCCAGAAAGATGCTCGACCTCATCCGGCGGGGGGCCCGGGGGGGTCTCCTCGATGTCTCCGGCGAGATCGAGCGGCTCACCGGGACGAGGAGCCGCCTGATGCGGGAGGTCTCGGCCCGGGCCGACGAGGTGCT
>NZ_DAOSET010000047.1:0-17845 GCF_035363275.1 Methanoculleus sp.
CGCAGCGATGAGTGTCAGCCATGCGATCCTTTTCATACCAGTACATCAACGAATAAGAGGTATAATGCTATCCAAATCGATTGAGAAGCCGCTGGCGTCATGGCGGGGGAAAGACCGTTACGATGGGCAGATCCTCGATACGCTGACGGTAATCTTTCAGAGCGGCGGGTGTTCCTGGAACCGGTGCCGGATGTGCGGCTACCGGCACGAACGCTACCCGGATCTTCCCCGGGACGAGCTCGCCGACCGGCTGATCCGCCAGGTCCGCTGGGTGAAAGAAAACTTCCGTGACGAGGATTATCAAGTCCTGAAGGTCTTCACCTCGGGAAGTTTCTTCGATCCCGACGAGGTCCCGCTCGCCGCCCGGCGCGCCGTCGCGGAGGCGTTCCGGGGCAAGATGGTGATCGCCGAAACCAGGCCCGAATACGTCGATCTCGGGGCGCTCGAGGAGTTCCGGGAGGGCATCGACACCGGCGACTGGAGACGGCCGCTCTCCGTCGCCGTGGGTCTTGAGACCACGAACGACGGCATCCGGGAGAAAAGTATCGATAAGGGATTTACGTATGCCGATTTCCTCCGCGCCGCAGAAGTTGCGCGCGCAGCCGGCGCGGGCGTGAAGGCCTACCTGCTGATGAAACCGCCGTTCCTGACCGAGCGCGAGGCACGCGATGACATGGTGCGCTCCATCAAGGACGTCTCAACCGTTGCCGACAGCATCTCGATGAACCTCTGCACCGTCCAGAGCAGGACCGAGGTCGAGCGCCTCTGGAAGCAGCACGCATACCGCCCGCCGTACCTCTGGAGCGTCCTCGACGTGCTGATCGCTTCCCCGGTGCATGTCCTCTGCGACCCCGTCGGCGGCGGACAGACCCGGGGGCCGCACAACTGCGGTTCCTGCGACGGTCCGATCGTGAAGGGGATCGGCGACTACTCGCTGACCGAAGATACCGGGCTCCTGCGCGCCCTCGCCGAGACAGAGTGCGGGTGCAAAGAAGAGTGGGAGTTCGTGCTGGACCACGAAGAGCCGTTCTGTATGCCGCTTACCCGCTAGCACCCTTTCTGTTCCTCCAGCTGCTTTGCGAGCAGCGGGAGGAACGTTCCGGCGTCGCTCACGACGCCGATCGCCTGCGTCGTGCCCCGGTCCATCAGTTTCGTCACCGATGCGGGGTTGATATCGACGCAGACCGTCTTGACGTATGAGGGGAGGCAGTTTCCGACGGCGATGGAGTGAAGGAGGGTCCCGACCATCAGCACCATCCCGACGTCGTGGATGTGACGACGCATGGTGTCCTGCGCTTCCACGACATCCGTAATTACGTCAGGGAGCGGTCCGTCGTCCCGTATGGAGCCGGCAAGCACGAACGGAATGCCCTTCTTTACGCACTCGTACATGATCCCCCCGGTGACGACCCCCTGGTCAACCGCGTTCTTGATAGACCCGGCACGCATGATCTCGCTGATGGCGTAGATGTGGTGCTTGTGCCCCCCGGTGACGAGCGTACCTGTCCTTACATTCATCCCGAGCGACGTGCCGAAGAGGTTGGACTCGATATCGTGAGTGGCAAGCGCGTTCCCCGCGAAGAGAACGTCGATGTAGCCTTCGTGGATCATCTTCGCAAGCGCGTCGGCCGCTCCCGTGTGGACGATGGCCGGGCCGCCGACGAGGGCTATCTTCTCCCCGGCCTTCTTCATCTCAAGGATCTCGCAGGCGATCTTTGCGATGATCGCCTCGCTCGGCCGCTCCGACGAGACGGTCCCGTGCATGAACTCAAACGTGCTGACCTTCCTCGGGCGTTCGGGGAAGACGACTCGAACCCCGGCCTCGCTGACGACGACGGCATCACCGGCCTTGATCTTTGATATCGGTGTGCAGATCGCCCGTTTCTCCTTCTCATCGACCACGATATGACAGTCCATCTCTATATACTCGACGGGCAGCCATTCGTCCCGGTATTTCACGAACGTCGGGTGGTTGGTCGTCGAGTAGAACCCCTTCGGCAGGATCCGGTCGCCCTCTGCCGGTACGAGGGTGACGTCGCTGATCTCGGGGGTGCGTGCGCCGAGCCGGTGCAATTCGGAGAGGATGGCGTCGAGTTGCCATTCGGCGGGTGCCGCCACGCGCAGCCGCGCGTAACTGGTGTCCGTCTTCTGCTTCCCGACATCGAATGTGAGGATCTCGAATTCTCCCCCCATATCCATGATCCTATCAAACACCAGGGTCATAATGCCTGAATCAATAATATGACCCTCTAGTTCGATTTCCCGGCAGGATTCCATATATAAGAGTGGGTGATTGTCCGATAATACAGTTTCCCCGTGCATCGACTGCATACATTCGTTATCTGAACGTTACACGCTGCTGCCCGTCTGTGATGGCGAACAAACCCGGGCACTCCTCCGGGCAGGCAACACACCGCGAGTCCTGGAACTCCACGTGCTCTCGCACCTGACGGTACTCATGCTCCGGACGTTCCGTCCGTCGCACTCTTCGGGGGCTCAATTTCCGGTTCAAACGAACCTCCGCGCCCTGCCCGGCTGAAGCGCAGAAGCACGAGCACCGCAGGTGCGAAAGAACGGAGCGGGCGAAGACCGGAGACCTTCAGGAGGGGAACACTGGACTTCTCCCGTTCATTGTGAAACGCACGACAGCGTTATGGTTCTCCGCCGGCGCAGTTGATCTCCACAACAGTGCATAAAACCAGCCGCACTCCGGAGGTCACGGTCCCCGCTTCCGGCGGAGGTATTCCTGCACCAGCACCAGTTCTTCGCGCGTATTGATGTTGAAGGCGAGCCTTCTGTCGTGCAGGAGGAGCCACAGCTCTTCCTGCGGTCTATCGAGGCCGCCCGCCGTCAGAATATTGATCCCGGCAGGAACGGCCGGGATGCCGTCGACCGTCTCCGTATACTGCGTGCGGCAGCCGTGCTCCTCGCAGAGTTCACGGGGCACCCAGGTGGAGCACGCCGGTGTTCCCGCCCGACGCCAGGCGGCCTCGATGGCGGCGACGATATCGGGGGCAAGGCAGGGGAGGTCGGATACGCAGGTGAAGAAGGGTGCTCCTTCCTCCCCGAGATCCTCCGCTGCCGCATGGATATCCTCGACGTAGCCGAGCCCTTTGGCTTCATACAGCATAACCCCGTGCGCCCGACACCAGTTTTTGGTGAACGGTGTTCTGTGTGAGGCGACTACGACCACCTCATGCCCTGCAGACGAGAAGGCATCAATGACGTAGGCGAGCATGGGCCGCTCGCCGACGGTGACAAGCGGTTTCTCACCCATCCGGAGCCGGGACCCCCGCCCCCCGGCCATGATCAGGGCAAGCATGCTTCGAGCGCCTCGATGAGTTGCCGGTTCTCCTCCCGGGTCCGTACGGCCACGCGGATGTGCCGGGGAAGCCCGAACGACCGACAGTCCCGGACGAGGATGCCGCGCGAGAAGAGCCGCTCGACAAGCACTTCCGCCTCCAGCGGGACTGCCAGCAGAATATAGTTTGCGGACGGAGGTTCATAGACGAGGCCGAGGTCATCCAGGCGGCCAGAAAGCCAGTTCCGCTCCCGAGCGACCCTCTCCCGCGAGCGTTCGAGGTCCTCATAGTGCCGGAAAGCCTCGATCGCAAAGGACTCGGCGAACGCGTTCACTGTCCAGGGGAGGCGTACGGTCTCCACCTTCTCGATGAGTTCAGGCGTACCGAACCCGTATCCAAACCGTATGCCCGGCACGGCGAAGCTCTTCGTCAGGGAGCGCAGGACGAAGAGGTTCTCGTGGGAGACGTCGGCAAGGCTCTGGTGGGGGTCGGCAAGTTCGATGAAGGCTTCGTCGAGGAAGAGGCACGCCCCCTGCCCGGCGGTCTTCTCAAGCAGCCGGAGGAGTTCCGGGCGGGTGTGCAGGAGACCTGTAGGGTTGTTCGGGTTGCAGAGGAACCGGACGACAGCTCCGTTCTCATCGGCGGTGCACCGGGCACCGGCAAGCTTCACCGCCATCTCATACTCGGCAAACGTCGGGGGTCTGATACAGGCCATATCGCCGTCTCCGAGCATGGCTGAACAGAACGCGCGGATAAGTTCGACGGATCCGTTGCCGATGGTGACCTCAGCTGTATCGCGGCCGAATGCTCTGCCTATTACCTCTTTGAGCAGTTCATACCGGTCGTCCGGGTAATCTTTCAGCACCAGCGGGTCCGGCGTCCAGGGTATCCGGGGGGGGTACGGATTCACGTTAGCACTGAAATCGAGCAGCTCGCCTCTCTCTCGGGTGCGATGCCAGCGCACCCGACCACCATGTTCCATCTTTTTGGGGAGATTCTTTCTCATATCCGTGGTAATCCTGTGAAGGTACGTTGTCGGCTGCTATCCATAAAACCATTATGTCAGACACAGAGCCGTTTCAGAAGGTATTTATACCATACAGATATTATTATGGCATATCTGATACGGTCAGACAAAAAGATTACTATTGTCTGACAAATGGCAGACATAAAGCTGCTAAATGTCAGATACGAGTGATTGAAATGATGGATCGGATAACTATCAGATTACCACGGCAGCAGGTTGAAATGCTCGAGAAGCTGGTGGAGGCCGGCGAGTTCCCCACGGTATCGGAGGCCGTGCGGTATTCCGTCAGGGCGCTTCTCGAGAGGCATGGAAACCGTGTTCTGCGTGAGGCCGA
The DNA here is from genome assembly GCF_035363275.1 of Methanoculleus sp. NCBI lineage: Archaea > Methanobacteriati > Methanobacteriota > Methanomicrobia > Methanomicrobiales > Methanomicrobiaceae > Methanoculleus > Methanoculleus sp. The sequence continues at coordinate 4,664 of NZ_DAOSET010000047.1, forward strand.
TCAGATTTCATTCCAGGTTTAGGAGGTATTCAATGCAGACAATCATCAACGAGGCGCTGAAACACGCAGAACGTGAGAGATGCCTGAAAACCGACTCGGTCGAGGAAGACGATATCCTCGGCCAGCCACGGATCGTCATCGTTGGGTGCGGGGGCGCCGGCAACAACACAGTCAACCGGCTTTACCATATGCAGGTCAGCGGTGCAGAGACGATCGCGATCAACACGGACAAGCAGCATCTGGACATGATCCAGGCGGATAAGAGAGTTCTTGTCGGCAAATCACTCACCAAAGGCCTTGGAGCGGGTGGGTTCCCGGACGTCGGCAGGCGTGCCGCCGAGATGGCCCGGCCGACCCTGGAGACCCTGCTCGCGGATGCCGATCTGGTCTTCATCACTGCCGGTATGGGTGGAGGTACCGGTACGGGAACAGCCCCGGTCGTCGCGCAGATAGCAAAAGAGCAAGGCGCTATCGTCGTCGGCATGGTCAGTTACCCCTTCCAGGTCGAGAAGGCCCGCCTTCTCCGTGCAGAAGAAGGGCTTGAACAACTCTCTGCTGCTGCCGACTCGGTGATTGTGCTCGACAACAACCGCCTCATCAAGTTCGTGCCGAACCTGCCGCTCGGCCAGGCGTTCTCGGTGATGGACCAGCTCATCGCGGAGACCGTCAAGGGCATCAGCGAGACGATCACCGAGCCTTCGCTCATCAATATCGACTACGCGGACGTCCGCGCCATCATGAGCAAGGGAGGAGTCGCCGTGATGCTCGTCGGAGAGAGCAAACAGCAGAACAAGGCCGAGAGCGTCGTCCACGAGTGCTTAAACCACCCCCTGCTGGACATCGACTACCGGGGAGCAACCGGGAGCCTCATCCACATCACGGGCGGCAACGACCTGACCCTCCAGGACGCCGAAGAGATCGCAAGTTCCCTGACCTACGAACTCGACCCGCACGCGGACGTCATCTGGGGAGCGCGGGTGAACAGCGATTATGAGGGAAGAGTTCGCGTCATGGCGGTCATGACCGGCGTTAAAAGTGCACAGATCCTCGGGAGCCACCGTGCCTATGAACCGGTGATGCAGCGATCCAGCACACCCACCGGCAGGCGTGTGGCTGGGGACGCCCCAAGCGGGCACCTTATAGATTTTCTTTAATTTTCCCCTACCCTCTTTACATCTCCGTATGAGGGCCGGGCGACGGCGGCGCGTCTCCCGGGTCCTCTACGAAATACTTAATAGTACGAATGACGTTTGAATTATAGACGTTCTTGTATAATCCCTCCAGCACGGGGTGTATTGTGCAGGGCGCAGAACCTGCGGGTCTGCGGTTGCCAAGTACCGGGGTTGAACACATGAGCAGACAGATGAACGACGGTCTCGATTGCCGAGTCCGGAAACGTCTTTTCTTGTGGTGTAGCCGCTACATAAGCCTCCGGCATCCCTCAGTGCATGGAAGCGGACTTCCGCTGGCAGGGATATGAGACAGGTACCGAATGTCGAGGATTGGTAGAGAATGCTGAACGATCTGATTGAGAAAAGAAAAAAAGTCCTTGCGGAGTCTGAACAACACAAAGACCGGCGCAACGAGTTGAATGCGCTTGCCAGCAAAAACGCCCGCGAACGCAACACCTTAAACACCCAGACCCGCGAATTTGTCGAGGAGGCGCAACAGCACAAAGAGCAGCGGGATAAGATCAACGAGGAAGTTCAGGCGCTGAAGGACCAGAGGAACGAGTACAACGATAAGGCGAACGCGCTCTTCGAGGAGATTGAGTCCTTCAAGAAGGAGCACGGAAACCTCAAGAATCGGGGCATCAAGGAGATCCAGAAGCAGATCGAGCATCTGGAGTTCAAGCAGCAGACAGAGGTCTACAGCACCGATAAAGAGCGCGAACTGATCGAGAAGATCAAGCAGCTGAAGGCGGCAGCCAAGGATCAGGAGGCCGAGTTCGAACAGAACAAGGAGATGCGGACCAAACTCACCGATGCCCGTGAGTTTCGCAGACTGGCCTCGGAGATCCACAAGGACGTCACCGAGAAGGCCGAGGCCGCCCAGCAGCACCACGACCTGATGGTGGAGTCGTACCGGAAAGCCGACAAGTCCCGCGAGGAGGCCGACCTGGCCCACCAGCAGTTCGTTGAAGCCCAGGAGGCGGCGGACGAGGAGCACAAGCAGTTCATCGCCTGCCAGAAGGAACTCCGTGATTACGACAAGGTGATCTCGGGTCTGCGGAAGAAGACCAAGAAGACCAAAGTCACCAAAGAGCAGAAAGCCGTCCGGAAAGAGGCAGAACGTGTCTTCCAGCAGTTCCGCGACGGTGAAAAGATCACCACCGACGATCTGCTCCTGCTCCAGCGTGCAAAACTTATTTAATACTTTTTTCGTCCCCACTGCAAATTATTTAATAGATTCGAAGAGATGTTCTATTGAATGGTAAAAGAGCGGACGCTCGTCCTTTGTGTCGATCGCGATGACGATCTTGGGTTTAAAGCCCGGATCGACGGTCCCATCGTGGGTCGGGAGGCATGCCTCCATGCAGCGACCGCTCTTGCCCTGATCGATCCCGAAGACTCCGACGTCAACGCGATCTTCGAGACGATCAAACTCTACGACGAACTCACTGGGAGGGGGGAAGAGGTTGCCATCGCCGTCATCTGCGGCAACCACATGAATCTGCTCGAGGGGGATCGGCGGGTGGCGTCCAGTCTCGATACGATCCTCTCGGCGACAGGCTCGACAAACTGCATCCTGGTGACGGACGGTGCTGAAGACGAGTACGTCCTGCCGATCATCCAGTCCCGGGTGCCGGTCAGCAGCGTGCGGAGAGTCGTGGTCAACCAGATGCCGAACCTCGAGGGGACGTATTATATCCTCAAGAGGCTCCTCGACGACCCGAAAGTCTCGAAGATAGTGCTCGTACCGCTTGGTCTTGCCATGCTCCTCTATGCGGTGGGCTACCTGCTGGGATACCCCGAGGGCGCAACCATCGTCGTCGTCGGTGTCGTCGGAACCTATCTGCTCTTCAAGGGTATCGGGATCGACGAGATCTTCGGGTATCTGATCGGCTCATTGAGGACATCGCTGCATGGCGGCAGGTTCACCTTCGTCTCGTATATAACCGCACTACTACTCGGTATCGTCGGGATCGTCCTCGGGCTCATAAGCCTCCTCGAGTATTACACCTCGCTCGGCATCTTCTTCCAGGTCCTGGCCTTCATCTACGGTGCTATCGCCTGGTTCACCGCCGCCGGTCTCGTTGCATCCGGAGGAAAGATCATCGACGTCTTCTTAAATGAGCGAGAGGCGATCCAGCGGGTGGTCGCCCTGCCGTTCTTCGTGCTCGCCATAGGCGCCATCGCCTACGGGGCAAGCACCTACATCCTCTCGATCAGCGAGATCGTCGGGTTTCCCATAACAGGTGCGGACGGCGTGAAGTACATCATCTTCGCCACAATCGGAGGCCTTTTCTGCGCTTTTCTCGGCGTCTACCTCCAGTCGCTCCTGGGCAGGTGGGTGGACGAGCGCGAGCCGGTCGCGCTGAAGAGAGAGGCGTAAGCCTGCCGAAGAGCCCGACCGGATCCTCCTCGTTATCGAGGGTGCCGGCCCGGGTATCGCAGACGGCGGAAGACGATACTCTACCTGTGCCAGCAGTAAAAACGGGTATCTGCGAAGGATTCGGGCTGCACCTGGCGCAGATCCTCATCAGACAGTATGCGGCAGGATCTGGGCCGAGGACCGGGTGCCCGCGCACCCGGAGAAAGGTGCAGCGCTTCGGTTCACCCTGAAAACGGCGTGACCTGCTCGTGATTGGTGCCGGAGCGTAACGACCGTTTTACCATCGGGCGTCGCAAGACCCCCCATCTGCCTCGACCGGCTCGCGGAACGAGTGCTGGAACGGGGGCGATCTCAAGCAAAATAGCCGAGCCCGTCAGGGAAGTCACTGACATCCTCGTAGTGCTTGACGTCCTGCGGGGTGATGATGGTGAGCGAAGGCACGACCACGCCGAACCTGTGCGCCGGCAGCCAGTACGATCCCTGTCCGTAGTCACTGGAGACGTTCTTCACGCGCACCTCGACGTGCTCGAGATCGAGACGCTGAACCTCGGCGTTGTTAAAGTTCAGTATGTCGAGCACCTTCTGCTTCAGGTCGGATTTCCCGAGGAGGAGAACAAGGAACCCGATGCCGCCGTCGATCGTGTAGTTCATGGTGACGACGGCATCCGCTTTCTCCAGCTGGACGGTGACATCTTCGACCGTGATGTAACTGTATCGCTCCCCACCCGCCGCAACCGCGGGAGCGACGAGAGCAGAGACCAGCATCAGCACCAGCCCGAGCGTCACCCACTTCATGCTACAATGGTTATGGGGGGACTCATAAAACCTTTATGGTCGATCCGGGACAGAAATGGCAGTATGATGGAATATCGGCCGAATAGCCCGGATAAAAGCGGGTACCACGATACGCCGACACCTTGCAGGCGACACATGAGGGGCGCCCGGGTGATAGCGGAACTGCTGAAACCGGGTGGAAAGCAGGCGGAACCGCCCTTTGCGCTCCCCCGGGAGCGTCAAAAAAAGTGCTGTCGAGACCTCACTTCGCATGCGTGAGGACGATCTCAATGCTTGAGACGTTCGTCTTCCCCGTATCCGTGTCGATCATCTCGGTCGACGTAAAGATCTCTTTCTTGTTCACGTTCTCTAAGAACCGGTTGAGCGCGATCTCCGCCGTATCGACCGCACGAGATATTGCCTTTCCCCGGGCCTTAATTGCAACTTCCTCCGCTCCATTGTTGAACTGGGTGACCACCGCGAGCACGTAGTTCATGACTGGTTTGTTTCCCACGAATACTGTGTTATCTTTTATCATTAGCCCACCTCGTCTAGAGATACTTCATCGAGTATATCAGTTCTGCGTTGAGGACAGATGCGCCTGCGGCCCCACGGATGGTGTTGTGCCCGAGCGCAACAAATCGCAATCCTTCACGGATTCTCCCAACTGACACCGTCATGCCCCGCCCCCGATTACGGTCGAGCCGTGGTTGCGGACGGTCGGACTGGTCAAGGAGCTCAACTGCCTTTGCTGGCTGTAAGGGTAGATTGCTGAAAGGTGACTTAAAGGTTGCGTAAGCTTTTTTCACTTCGGCGACTGATTCGTTCACGTCGATCCAGACCGCGATGGTGTGCCCGTCGACGACAGGGACCCGATGACAGCTTGCGCTCACGCTGAATGGGGCCGGGATCACCTCGGAGCCGTTGAACTCCCCCAGGATCCGTACGGTCTCGGTCTCCATCTTCTCCTCCTCGCCACCGATGTAGGGGACGACGTTGTCGTAGATTGCCATGGCGGGGACGCCGTCAAATCCGCCTCCCGAGATCGCCTGCATGGTCGCCGCACGCACGTCATGAAACTCGAATGATCTGAGGGGTGCAAGGGCCAGCGTAAGGACAATCGTCGAGCAGTTCGGATTGGTCACGATGAACCCCCCGCGCCCGCGGTCCCGCTGGACATCGATCAGGCCCAGGTGATCGGGGTTGACCTCCGGGATCACCAGCGGGACGTCGGGGTCCATGCGGTGCGACCGGGCGTTGCTGCAGACGGCGATACCCGCATCGGCGATCTCCGTCTCAAGGGACGTCGCCACCTCGGCAGGCAGCGCCGAGAAGACCAGGTCGCAGTCCTTCAGGCTCTCGACGGTTGTGGGAGTGACGACGATATCGCTGACGTTGTCCGGGTACGGCGCATCAAGGCGCCAGTTGACCACTTTACCATAGGGTTTTCCCGCACTTCGTTCAGAAGCGGTGAGTGTCTGGAGATGAAACCAGGGATGATCCGCTAAAAGCTGAACGAAGCGCTGTCCCACCGCTCCTGTGGCACCAAGCACTCCTACATTAATCATAGACAAAAATATCTGTAGTGTAGGTGGTATTAAAAGAGTATGTTTCTTTATTCCATCGAGATTGCCTCAGAAGGGCACTCGTCGACGCAGGTCTCACAATCGACACAGAGATCGACGTCGACCTTCGCTTTGCCGTCTTCCATCTGAATGGCGGACGCCGGGCAGACGTCTACGCAGGTCTCACAGGCGGTACACTTCTCGATATCAACAACTGCTGGCAACTTTGTTCCTCCGAATGTACATAGGTTATGCGTGTAGTAAAAAATATATTTCGTTCTCCCTTCTCACAGCCCGAGGACTTCCTGCATCGAGTAGATGCGCGGCTCTTTCCCGACGACCCAGCGGGCGGCCCGGACCGCGCCCTGCGCGAAGACTGCCCGGTCGTAGGCCCTATGAGAGATCTCGATGCACTCAAAGTTCCCTGCAAAGAGAACAGAATGATCGCCGACGATGTCGCCGCCACGGATGGCGTGGACACCGATCTCGCCTTCCTTCCGTTCGGCCAACCCGACGCGACCGTAGACCTTCTCGCGGTTCCCGAGTTCCTGGTCCAGAATCTCGAGGATGGTCTTTGCCGTGCCGCTCGGCGCGTCCTTCTTGTAGCGATGATGGGCTTCCGTGACCTCGATATCGTAGTCGCCGAGCTGGCGAGCGGCCTCCCGCACGAGCTTCCAGAAGATGTTGACGCCGACCGAGAAGTTGCTCGATATCACCGCAGGTACGTTCCCCTCGACGGCACCCCTGATCACTTCCCTCTGTTCGGGGGAGAACCCGGTCGTCCCGACGACGAGCGCCACGTTGTTTCCGGCTGCCGCCTTGATATTCTCGACCGCAGCGGCTGCAACGGTGAAGTCAATCAGGATATCGGGCCGTTTTTCCTTGAGGAACGCATCTATCCGGGCCGCGGGAACCACTTCCTCCCCAAAGAGCGTCCCCTCCGCCAGATCGACCCCTCCAACAAGTTCCAGGTCAGGAGCTTCGTTCACGATCCGGCCGATGGTGGTGCCCATACGCCCCAGGGCCCCGGCTACAGCTATCCTAGTCATAGCTCGCGAGCACCCCTCTCAGTTGTTCCGTCTTCGCACTATCGAGCTCGTCGAGCGGCAGCCGGACCGATCCCGCGGCCATCCCGAGGAGTTCCACCGCCTTCTTCACGGGGATGGGGTTCGTGTCGATGAACATCGCCCGCATGAGCGGGGCAAGTTCATGGTGCAGATCCTGTGCGCGGGCAAGGTTGCCCGCGCGGAAGGCCTCGTACATCTGCACCATCCGGCCGGGATCGACGTTTGCGGCAACCGATATCACGCCCGCGCCCCCTACGGCGAGGACGGGAAGGGTCATCGCGTCGTCCCCCGAGAGGAGAATGAAGTCCTCGTCTTGCGTCCCTTCGATGATGCGGGAGATCTGGGTGATATCGCCGCTCGCCTCCTTGATCCCGACGATGTTCGGGTGCCGCGCCAGTTCGATCACCAGATCGGGCTGAAGATTCTGCCCCGTCCGGCCGGGGACGTTGTAAAGGATGACGGGAAGGTCGAGATCGGCGAGCTTCGTGAAGTGCTTGATGAGCCCGGAACGGTTCGGCTTGTTGTAGTACGGACTGATGATGAGCGCGCCGTCCGCACCCGCATCCTGTGCCGACCGGGTCAGGCGAACCGCCTCTGCGGTGTTGTTCGATCCGGTCCCTGCGAGAACCGGCACCCGCCCGTTGACGACCTCGACGGTCTCGCCGATCACCTGCTCGTGCTCCTCGAACGTGAGCGTCGCGGACTCCCCGGTCGACCCGCAGGGGACGATGCCGTGGACTCCACGTTGCAACAGTGACTCGATGTTGGACCGTAATCCTTCAATATCGAGACTCAACCCGGAGTCCCGGTGAAAAGGGGTAATGATTGCCGGAAGGATTCCCTCAAACATACAGTGAGGGTTAACGCTTCCTTGTATTTATCTTTCTTGAGATGTACCCGGCAACCCTGTTCCGGACACCCTTGCTGTCGATCACGGCAACTTCAGCGACGGCATGCTTGTTCTCATCAAAGTCTCCACTGAATCTGTCGCGATGCTTGACGAGGAGTTCTTCGCCCAGGTTCTTGATATATGATGGTTTTATTCCCATGTGGACCTTCCCTTATAATTGTGCATAGGTTATGCGATTCGACAGTTTAAGAATATTGTGTGCGACCCGGACCGGATCCTCCCCGAAGACCCGGATCATCGGTTCTTTTCCTACGGCGCCCCGGTCGTAGACGACGTCGGGCACGCCCTCCCTGCAGCAGAAGGCGACACCCCAGTCCATTGTCTGCACGCCCGGCGGTTCTTTTGCCCGGTCAAAGGAGCAGACCTCGAAGAGGAGGTTCTCCAGCTCCGGAAGGATCGCTTCGGAGAAGCGGATGTTTGCCGCGCTCCGGACCCCCGGGTTAAAACGCATGGCCGTGATGACGATCCTGGCCACGTGGTCGCTTGCCCCGAACGCGATCTTCCCGACGGGGTGGACACGGTCGCCGAGCCTGACGATCCGGCCGAGGACCCCCGCCACGTCATCTTTGCTTCGCGCGTCGGGCAGGGCGTAGGCGATCTGCATCCCGACCTCCGGGATAAGCCGGGCGTCCATCCTCTCGGTGAGCAGCGTCACGGCCTGCTCCATGCGGGCGATCACCCTCGTGCGGTCTTCGGATGCCATTGCTCTCTATCCTCATCCCGGGCGTTAGATATAGTTTGCGTTCAGGCGAAGCCGATATCGCCGCGAACTTCCATAAGCCCGTCTATCGGGAGACGGTAGAACGTATCCATATCCATGAGGGACTCGATCAGCCGGATCCTATGGCGCTCGCACCCGGCGGCGAACGACTTCTCTTTGAACTTCTTCTTCATCGTCCGGGGCGTGACCGCGTCGATCGCCCCGCCCTTGACGAGGGCACAGGCGATGAGCAGGCCCGATGCGCTGTCGGCTGCCTGGAGCGCGATCTCGACGGGGCGTCCGTAGCCGGAGGTAAGCAGGTGGTTGTGGCGCCGGACGATACCCGCGATCTCCTCCGGGACGCCGTTCTCGATGAGGATCCGGTAGCCCTCGATGCCGTGCCGCTCCATATCACCTTCGACAAGGTCGTAGTCGATGTCGTGCAGAAGGCCGATGACCTCCCACGTCCCGGCATCCTCATCGAGATGCTCAGCAACCCTCTTCATGATGGCCGCCGTTGCAAAACTACGCGTCGGGCCGAAGGGCCGTAGCGGTTGCACCGCAGGTGCGACTTGGGTGATATGAGACGGCGACGCCACGTAACGCCGGACCAGAGTCAGTGCCTCATCTCTCTCCATGCAAAGCGGGTTGTCGGGCGCGCATCATAAACATGCAGGTCCCCCCCATCGGGGATAGAGATATACCTGCACGTATCCCACTCCTGTACATGAATCTACGGGTTCTTGAGGTGCTGGCCGGATTAGGGTCTCTCGCACTGTTTATCGCGCTTCTGGTGATGCTGCCCGGACTTATGGCAGGGATAGAGGGAGCGGCATACGTCCTCGCGCTGGTTATCTTCATCGCCGCGCTCAGTATGGCGGGCTATACGATCGATAAAATGGTTGCTTAACTCCGTCTTTTTTTGACGTTCTTCTTGAACCGGTAGTAACTCAGGGGGTGGTTGACCCGCTCGCAGTCCTTATCCCGGTTCGCGCAGAGCCCGAAGGTGCGCATGGTGGCGCACGACGGAGGGGTATATTCGGTGCCGCCCCGGCCGGAGATGTGCTCCACCTGGTACATCGTCATATCGAGGTCGAAATCGGGCGCCCGCGCGAAGATCTCCGCAATGCCGGTGGTGTTCATCCCGACCGTATGGAGAAACGACGTGATAGCAAACCGACCCATATGCGTCAGGTTCGCTCCTGAGGTGATCGCCTGGATGAGCGCGTTGATGCAAGGCGGGAAGGCCATCTCCTTGATCTCGCCGAACTCTTCGAGGCTCTGCTGCTGGCGCAGCGCGGCGATCTCGCTCGTGACCGGTCCAAGACGTTCGCAGATCCCGGGCGGGACCCGGAGCGGAAGTTGATCGACGAGGATGACCCGGATCCGCTCCCGGATGAGTTCGTCGATCTCGCCGGCTTCAAGGCTCACTGCCCCCTGTTGCACATCCCTGTTCACGAGCCGCCAGCGCTTGTCGCGCAGGTGCGGCACCAGTTCAACGTAATCGGCGACCCGGAGGGTCGTTGTCCCGGTACTGATGCCGATACTCCAGGCAACGAACCGCCGTATCTCCGGGTCCTCGGTCGCGAGGAAGAAGGATGCGCGTTCGGCCTCGTAGCGTGCAAGGCGGTCGATGAGGGACCGGTCGCCGAGGCAGGAGACCAGCATCCGCGCAAGGGCATAACTTGCAATCTCAAGTTCGGGTTTGATATTCTGCGGTCTTTCGTCGGAAAACTCTCTCTTCGCGGAGAGGGCCTCGATGACCCGCTCCTTTGCCCGCTCGAGCGCCACGGCGCCCGGGCTGCTTGCGAGAAACTCTTCGAGCGACTCCACGTGCCGGCGAGCCAGTTGCTGGGACTCTTTTAAAAAGGGGTATTTAGTGAGTTCTTTGCGGTCGAGTACAACATCCATCAATCAGCCTCGATCCGAGGGGCAAGGAGGTAATCCACACGGCCGTTCCCGTCCGCAATGTCAAAGACAAACCGTACCGGGTGATCGATGCCGAGGTAGACTTCCACCTCGTCCGCGCGTGCCATGACCCGGCCCATATCCTTTAAGTAGTCGATCGAGAAGAGGGAGCGGGCCTGCACCGGGTTCAAGGCGACGAGCTGGTCCTCACCGAGCGCGAGTTTGATCTGGTCGGTATCTCCCTCTGCCTCCATGTAGAAGGTCATGGTTTCGGGGTCGATCCCGAGAGCAATCTTATCGGAGATGACGGCAGCCGCTTTGATGGCGCTGTTCAGCGCATCTCCTGATATGACCGCCTTCCCCGGGAGGTCGATCCCCGGCGGGTTCGGATCTTTCCGTATGGTATTGACGTCGAGGAGCGTGACCGAGTAGCGGTAGCCGCCGAAGCTCAGTTCCAGTTTCCGCTCTTCATCGAGCAGGCTCAAGGTCAGCGCGTCGCCTTTCCCCATCATCCCGAGGATGTTCTTCATCTTGGCGATATCCAGGCCCAGTTCTCCAGCAGTCGCCGAAAAGGAGTTGAACGCCGTGCTCTGGAGTTCCAGGGAGACCATGGCCACGTTTGCGGTATCGACGGCTCGCGTCCGGATCCCATCCTCGGCCGTATGCAGGCGGCACTCCGTCACCAGTGCGGCGATCGCGTCGATGGATTCCCGAAATATATCTGCATCAATCGTTGCCTTTAACATTGTGACCCCTTAGTAAACTCTCGTTGAAAGTATATAATCGCGCTATTCATTATAGTGCTTTACGATATACCCTAACTGCCCTGTATGCCGGCACCGGGTGCAACCCTATACATTCATAGTTAACTGCACCAAATACCGTACATAATCTCCTGATCATGCTGATGACATAAGTAACCGTCTGTCGGCCTCAAGCGGAGGGTATTCTCGCAATGGGTTCTCAATGGACAAAAGACAGCGTCTATAGAAAGGCGATGAAGGCCGGATACCGGGCACGGGCCGCCTATAAACTGCTGGAGATCCAGCAGAAGAACGAGATCATCAGGCCGAGCGACAATGTCGTCGACCTCGGGGCGGCGCCGGGCAGCTGGCTGCAGGTGCTCCGCGATCTGACCGGAGGGAAGGTCATCGGCGTGGATCTCAATCCGATTGCGCCCATGGAAGGCGTCACCACCATCGTCGGGGATTTCACCGATCCCGGGGTGCAGGAACGCATCCGTGAGGAGGCCGGCGGGATCGTCAACGTCGTGGTCTCCGACGCCTCACCGAAACTCTCGGGCCAGAAGAGTTACGATCAGGCCCGTGCGATAGGGCTTGGGGAGGATGCCCTGGCGTTTGCGTGCACGATCTTAAAGCCCGGCGGCAACATGGTGATCAAGTCGTTCCAGGGTGAACTCTTCGGGGAACTGCTCGCTGAAACAAGAAAACACTTCTATTCCGTTCGGGGGTACAGGACGAAGGCGTCACGGAAAGGGAGTGCCGAGACCTACATTATTGCAAAGAAATTCAAAGGAACATGCGATGGTGCTGAAGGACCCCTATAACCGAACCGTGACCAACCTCAGGATCAGCCTGACACCCCGGTGCAACCTGCGGTGCATCTACTGCCACGCCGAGGGCGAAGTGGGACCGGAGGAGCAGATGAGCGCCGAAGATATCGCCGAACTGATGCGGGTGGGCGTGCAGTTCGGTATCAAGAGCATAAAGTTCACCGGCGGGGAGCCCCTCCTCCGCCGCGACCTCGTCGATATCATCCGTTCCGTGCCGCAGGGCGTCGAGTCCTCCCTGACGACGAACGGGACGCTCCTCGCCGCAAAGGCGGCAGAACTCAAAGAGGCCGGGCTTGCCCGGGTGAACGTCAGCCTCGATACCCTCCGTCCCGAGCGCTACCGGCAAATCACGGGAAAGGACTGCCTCGCGGATGTCCTTGTGGGGATCGATGCGGCGATCGAGGTCGGCCTGACCCCGGTCAAGTTGAACATGGTGCTTCTCGAGGGCATCAATGAGGATGAACTGGACGACTTCATGGCGTTCGTCCGGGACAAACCCGATCTCATCCTGCAGGTCATCGAGCTGATGGAGTTCAACGAGTGCAAGTTCCACGGGGACGTGGACAGCGTCGAGCAGGAGTTGAACGAGCGGGCCACCCGGGTCGTCACCCGCAGGATGCACCACCGGAAGAAGTACTGCCTCGACGGCGCCGAGGTCGAGGTGGTCCGGCCTCTCCACAACACGGAGTTCTGCGGGTTCTGCAACCGCCTGCGCGTGACCTCGGATGGAAAACTCAAACCCTGTCTTCTGCGGAGCGATAACCTGGTCGATATCAGGGGCAAGCATGGCAAGGAACTCGAAGACGCGTTTCGCGAGGCAGTCAGCAGGCGCAAGCCGTTCTTTACGTAACGACGATTGGCCTTGCAGGCCAATCGGAGTTTGAGAAAACGCGGAGCGTTTTCGAGGACGATGTTCGGCCGTGGCCCACAATCCCCGGCCCACCCTCCTCTCCTCCTGCCACCGGCCATCACCCCGGGAAGGCACCCATCTTTTCGCACCTGCGGTGCTCGTGCTGTTCCGGCCAATCGCCGCTTACACCTGGCGGTGTTCGAACTCCTGCCGTTCCGCCCATCGCAACTCGAAAATTGCTCCGCAATTTTCTCGTGCTCCGGACGTTCCGCCCGTCGCA
>NZ_DAOSET010000048.1:0-16928 GCF_035363275.1 Methanoculleus sp.
ACGTTCCCGGTGACGGTCACGTTCACTGTAAGCGTATACAGGGCGTCCTCCAGGGTGTGATCCGGAGGCCCATAGGAGAAGGTTAGATTGTCCCCGTCGGTCACGTTCGTCACCGCGGGTCCTGTCGTGCCCGCCTCATCGTTCATCCAGAACGTCCAGTTGTTCGGAGTCCCATTCACGATCTCGTTCTCAATCCCTGCAATCGATAGAATGCTGAGATTCCCCTCTTCCGGAGGCAGGTCTTCGGCAACCTGGTACTCAAACGCTCCAAGAATCGAGGCCTCATCAAGTGCTCCAAGCACGGTCGTTTGTGGTACCTCATACGATTCGGTACTGTTCACAGGCGTAATGTTCACAGACTCATCAGGGCTCAGTTCGACAGGCCCTCCTCCAATCAGGACTGCCGTAGTTGCGGCAGTGAGTGACAGGAGAAGAACGAGGCAGAAACCGAGCAGTAAATGTTGTTTCATACATATCCCCCCTTGCGGGCAAGAGAATATTCAACGTTATATAAAAATATTGTGATAATAATCCGGGGATCTCAAACAGGGCGAATAACGACCAGATCTCTCCACATCCATCATAGTGCGAGTAGATCCTCCTCAAGGGAAAGACCAGACCGGTCCCCCTCTCCGGCGGAAGAAACCGGTAAAACGCCCATGGCCCCCTCTCCAGGAAAAGACGAAAAGAGTGTTACGGTCCGGATCAGGCCCGATAGCCGTCCGGACGGTTCCGAGGGGCCGGTATCGGTGCTCACCGCCTCCGCCCCGGTTACATCACCTCACTGCACGCTGCCTATCAGCATGGTCTGGTTCGCCACGGCCTCTGTCCCGGCCGGTGTCGTGGTGGCCACCGTCTCGGTCGGCGTCGTAGCCTGCATCCCGGTCTGGTTCTCCGTCGTCAGGTTCACGCTTGCAGGCACCAGCACCTGGTCGATGACGTGGATTACACCGTTCGTCGTGTTGATGTCCGCCATGGTGACGGTCGCGTTCCCGACCATGACCTCACCGTCGACGACGGTGACGTTCAGGTCCTCGCCGGCGAGCGTCGTGAGCGTCGTCGCGTTCTCAGTCTCGTTCCCCATACCAAGAAGACCGCTGAAGATATCGAGGATGCCGCCCTCAGACTCGTTTCCGGCCTGATCCCCGGTCTGGTTCCCGGTCTGGTTCCCTGCCATACTCATCAGGTCCGCCGAGGTGTACTCCCCTTCGACGACATGGTACTGGAGAACCGTGGTCAGGTTGTCGGTCTCGTTGAAGAGTTGCCCCACGGTTTCGTTGCCGAGCGCGTTGAACGCATCATTGCTCGGAGCAAAGAGCGTGTAGGGTCCTCCGGAGTTGAGGGTGTCGAAGAGCTCGGCCGCACTGACCGCTTCAGCCAGTCTTGTCAGGTTCTGGTCCTGGCCGATGTAGGCGGCGATCGTCATATCCGCTGTCTGATTACCCATCTGCCCGGTATCACTCCCGGTTGTCGGCGTTGCATTCTCGTCTCCCACCACCGCCGCCGTCACAGCAAACGGCATCGTCAGAAGAACGAGGATGCATGCGCATAGAACTGTCCATTGTCTCATACTACCATTCCCCCCTGGGGAGAGGGGGGAGATACCCCACAGATTATAAAAGTTTTGTTATAGTTATCGAGTTGGGGTTTTTGGGCCTACAGCCGTACGAGGACCGCCTGCTCCTCCATGTACTCCTCCAGCGCCCGGCTGCCGTTCTCCCTGCCGAAACCGCTCTCCTTCGTCCCCCCAAACGGCACCTCCGGGGGGATCTTCAGGTGCTGGTTGACCCAGACGATCCCCGCCTCGAGTTCCTCCGTCGCCCGGGCGATCACATCCGCACTCCGGGTCCATACCGACGCCCCGAGGCCGTAACGACTGTTGTTTGCGAGATCGAGCGCCTCATCGATGCCCGAGACGGTCGCGACCGGCAGCACCGGGCCGAAGACCTCCTCTGCAAAGAGCGGGGAGTCGTGCGGCACACCGGCGACGAGCGTCGGCAGGAAGAAGAGGCCGCGGTCGTACTGCTCCCCAAAAGGAGCCCGCCCGCCCGCGACGATCTCTCCCTCGGCCCGTTCCCGGACGGCATCCACCAGGCCGACGACCCGGTCAAACCCCGCCCGGTTGTTCAGCGGCCCCATCCCGACGCCGCGGTCCATGCCGTTCCCGACCACGATCGCCTCGACCCGTGCCGTCAGGCGCCGGACGAACTCGTCCGCGATCGACTCGTCGACGTAAAGCCTTTTCACCGCCGTGCAGACCTGTCCGCAGTTGTAGAACCGTCCGCGGACGGCCCCCTCGACCGCCTTCCCGATATCGGCGTCGCCCGCGACGATCATGGGGTCGCTCCCCCCGAGTTCCAGCGTAAGCCGCTTTAAGGCCGGGGCAGCATCCAGGGCGACCTGCTTCCCGGTCTCGACCTCCCCGGTGAACGAGACCTTCCGGATGGACGGGTTCCTCGCGATCTCCCGGCCGACCGTCTCCCCCGGTCCGGTGACGACGTTTAAGACGCCGGGCGGAAGTCCTGCGCCCCCGAGGATCTCCGCGAGTTTCGTGCAGGTCAGCGGGGCGGTCCGGGCGGGCTTCAAGACCACCGTGTTCCCCGCCACGAGGGCCGGGCCGATCTTCCAGCCCATGATGATCGCCGGCATGTTCCAGGGGATGATCGCGCCGCAGATCCCGAGCGGGCGCCGCCGGACGATCATCCGCCCGTAGCCCTTAAGGTTCTGGAACTCTCCCCGCTCCCCCGCCGAGAGGGCATGGTAGTACTCGAGGATGTTGGCAAACCCGTTGATCTCGTCGACCGCTTCACGGATGGGCTTCCCCTGCTCGGTGGTCAGGAGCGCCGCGAGATCGGTGTTCCTGCGGCGCACCTCAACTGCCGCGAAGAAGAGAACTTTCGCCCGGTCCCTCTGGCTCTTCGCGGACCAGTCCGCAAACGCCTCCCCGGCGGCCTCTACAGCCAATCGAACGTCCTCTTCGCCGCCAAGCGGCGCCTCCTCGATCACTTCTCCCGTGGCGGGGTTCTCCACGGCAAAGACCTTCCCGGCGACCGAGTCGCGCCACTCGCCGTTGATCAGCATCTTCATGGATGATCCTATGGGCGAAGGTGGTAATATGCGCTCGGTCACCCGGTGTGCTCGCACCGGCACCTACCGATAGGAATGGCCACCGCCGCCGCCATCCCGGCAAGCAGGAGAAACGCGGCCAGGAATCCGAACATCCCGGCGGCAAACCCCGCAAGGGCGGAGAGGAACGTGAACCCGGCGTAGGATGCGGTGTTGAAGAGCCCGGTCATCACGCCCTGCTGGACCCTCGTCTCCGCTAGGAACGCAAGAATCGCGACGATGATCACCCCGGAAAGAGCCCCGATGGCGGGAAAGGCATAGGGGGTAAAATAGCCCGCCACGACCGCTCCCGCCATCAGGATCGAGGAGACCCGGATGGTCGGGACGGGACGGAAGTTGATCCGGGGGGCGACGAGCACGGCGACGACGCTCGCGATGTTGATCGTCGCGAGCTGCAGGGCGAGCACCGACGGGTCGTTCCCGGTGTACTCCGGGTAGACGGCCGCCACCGCTCCGGTCATCCCCACCAGGACGACTGCTGCGACAAAGAGCCAGAAGTAGTTCCGGACGATCCCGGGGAGGTTCGCTCTCGCAAAACCCACGCGCTCGCTCTCCCGGACTGTGAACCCCATCCCGACCACGGGGACGGCAAGCACCGTAAAGAGGGCGATCCCGGCAAGATGACTGTCGAGGGCGGCATCGAGCCAGCCCGTCGCGAGGAGCCCCACGACCAGACCGAGATTCAGGGACGCCATCACGTACCCGCTGAGCTGCCCGGCCGACGGTTGGGAGTTCGCCCACGCAAGCGCCGCCGAGAGGAAGAGCCCGGCACCGAGCCCTTCGGCCACCCGGAAGACGAGGAGCGGCAGGCCTGAAGGGAAGAGCAGGATGAGGACACCGCTCGCGAGAGTCAGGAGAAGCCCGGCACGGATGAGCGGCACGCTGCCTATCCGGTCGCTTGCCATCCCTGCCGGCAGCACCGCAACAAACGCGCCCAAAAAGTATGCGGCGTAGACCGTGCCCTGCATTGCCGTCCCTTCGGCAAAATCGGGAAGCACCGGGACGACAGCGTTTGATAACGCCATCACCACGAATATCCCGAGAAGGATGGGGAAGTTCCGCACCATTCTAGAGCATGCGATAGGTCTCGAGGTTCATGGGAGAATGCGTCTCGATGCGGTGCCGCTTGTAGATGGAACTTGCAAGGTCGAGGGTCTTGTTCTCGTCGCCGTGGATGGTGAAGATCTTCTCCGGGCGCGGCTGGAGGTGGGCGACGTAGTTCATCAGCTGCTTCCGGTCCGAATGACCGGAGAACCCATCGCTCGTCGCGATCTCGAGGTTGATCACGATCGTCTCGCGCCACCCGAGCGGGATCTCGCGCCACCCTTTCTGGATACGCCGCCCAAGCGTCCCCTCCGCCTGGTAGCCGACGAAGACGAGCGCGTTGCGTTCGTCGGGGCCGAGGGCCTTGAGATACTCCATCACCGGCCCGCCGTTCAACATACCGCTCGTGGTGATGATGACGCAGGGATCGCCCGTTATCACCTTCTCGCGGATGGCCGGCGAGTCCACCTGAACGAAGGCCTCGGAGAGGAAGGGGTTCAACCCCTCGCGGAAGATCTGGTTCCTGAGATCGCTGTTGAGATACTCCGGGTAGGTCGTGTGGATCGCCGTCGCTTCCTTGATCATGCCGTCGAGGTAGATCTTCACCGGCGGTATCTTCTGCTTCCGGATACCCTCCTCGAGGGCGAGCATGACCTCCTGCGACCGTCCTACGGCGAACGCGGGGATGATCACCTTGCCGCCGCGCTTGATCGTCGCCGAGACCGTCTCGTAGAGTTTATCCTCGGCGTCTTTCCGCTGGGGCTGGATATCGTTCGCCCCGCCGTAGGTGCTCTCCATAAAGAGCGCCTCAAGACGGGGGAAGGACGAGACCGCAGGGGAGAAGAGCCTCGTCTTCTGGTAGTTGAAGTCCCCGGTGAACGCAATGTTGTAGAGCCCCTCGCCGATATGGAAGTGCGCGATAGCCGACCCGAGAATATGCCCCGCGTTATGGAAGGTGAGTTTGACGTCGGGAGCGATATCGGTCACGCTGCCGTAGTTGAGGGTGATGGAGTGCTTCATGTAGGTCCGCACTTCGTTTGAGGTGTATGGGATCTTGTCCGTCTCCTTCCGGACGACGTCCAGGTAATCGAGCTGGAGCATCGTCGAGAGGTCCCTCGTCGGCGGAGTCGAGTAGACCGGCCCCTGGTAACCGTACTTGAAGAGGAGGGGGACGAGAGCGCAGTGGTCGAGGTGCGCGTGGGTGAGGACCACCGCGTCGAGCGAGTCGAGCGGATAGATCTCGGGGACGTAGAGGTAGGGCGTCCCGTTCGCAGTGCTGCCCGGCTTTTCCCCGCAATCCACCAGGATCTTGCTCTCCGGTGTCGAGACGAGGAACGCAGCACGACCGACCTCCCGGCAGCAGCCGAGCGTTGTAACCCGCAGCCACTGATCTTTGCTCGTGACCTCCCGGTGGATACGGCGACCGATCGTCCGCAGGAACGCCTTCCGTTCGTCCTTCACCGACCGGAGGTACGTGCGGATCTGCTTGACCGTCGTGCTCTCGATGGGCGGTGTCCGGACTACTTTCGGCGTCCAGCCGATCTGTTTGGTGATCTCCCGCAGCGTTATGCCGTTCTTCCCGATGACCACGCCGGGCTTCTCAGCCTCGATCAGGACCTCGCCCGTCTCCGGGTCGAAGAAGAACTCGGATATCCCCGCGCTCTCAGACACAACGGCCCGGATCTCCTGGGCCGCCCGTTCCGGGTCCTCAAGGATGTTCGGGCGCACGACGATGCGCTTACGCAGGTCACGCGCCAGTACTCGTATCAGGTCCGCCTGGTCGGCGAACTGCTTCGGATCGTCGGTATAGATGACAAGTTCGGGTCCTTCGAACTCGACATTTGAGATCGTAATTCCGCTGGGAACGATCTTCTCGATCTGCTCCTTAAACTCCCGCAGTTTCTCTTCAATAACCATTAAAATCGTCCTAAAAAATGTCAGGGTGTCGGTCGGGCCACAGATGGCCTCTGCAGCCCGCTCGCTATCTGTTCTTCGTATTTGTCCTTCGTTATTACGACCACCATGATATCCTCCCCGGATGCCGAGTCACGACGCATCGCCGACCGGACTGCACGGATGGCGAGATCTTTTGCCTCGTCCTCCTTCAGGTCCGGGCGGTACTGGTCTTCGAGCACACCGTAGGCGAAGGGAGACCCCGAGCCGGTGGCGACGATATCCTCCTCCTTGGTCGCCCCGCCCATGGCGTCGACGGAGTATACGCTCGGCCCCTCGTCGTCGAACCCGCCCATCAGGAGCTGGACGTAGTACGGATAGTAGCGGTTCTGGTTCAGGTAATTCGAGAGCAGGGTCGACGCGGCGCCCACAGACATCGTCTTGCCGCGGCGCATCTCAAAGAGGTTGCACTCGACCTGCAGGATCCGGACCAGCTGCTGCGCGTCACCAACGCCGCCGGCGGTGGTGAGACCGATCCTCGGCGTGATCTGGTAGATCTTCTTGGCACGCTTGCTCGCGATCATGTTCCCCATCGTCGCCCGCATCTCCGTCGCAAGAACCACGCCGCCGTCGAAGACCAGCCCTACCGTGGTTGTACCTGTCATAATCTGTTGGGAAATATCAACCATTGAAGCACCCCTAAAATCTCTAAAACGCTTTACCTCTCTCAAAAGCGGTTAAGCGTATAGTGATACTCTAAAACATAAATTTATCGTCGTACCGGATTCTGGTACGACATGATAGGCATCCATATATTTTGTGGATAGAGACCCTTAATTCTTTCGCAAGCCCTGCTGGTCGGGCAGCAGGACTTTGATCAGTTCCCGGTCAAAGAGCATGGCGACGAGTCGCTTGTTCCCGTTGACCACCGGGAGCTGGTCGACCCGGGCTCGCCGCATCTTCAAGGCGCACTCGCCGACCTCCGCGTTCAAGGGAACGGCGAGAACGTTCTTGACCATCGCGTTCTTTACGGGGATCGGAAGGAGCTGGATCCTGGAGATGCCGTAGCTGATGGTGTGCATGTCCCGAATGCTCTCCCAGGTCCACTCGTCGTCGTCGGTACCGTTCGAGAAGTCGCTGACCTCGACGCCGTCCTCGATGCGGGAATGCCTGATGAGGTCCCGCTCCGATATGATGCCGGTCAGCGTCCCGTCCTCCATCAGGATGGGGATGGCGTCATAGCCCGATATCTCGAGGACCCTCCCCACAAGTGAAAGGGGTGTGTCCTCCCAGAGGGCATAGGTCTTGCTGACGTAGGTATCCTTGATCGGCAGGGTGAGGCGCATCTGTGCGATGGCCCCGATGAGGTCGGCCACGCTGATGAGCCCGATCATCGACCCGCCCTCTACGACCGGGAGCCTCCTGATGTTATGCCGCACCATCAGCTGGGCCGCCTCCGCAATGGGAGCGTCCGGCCTGATGACGACCGGGTCCGGCGTCATCAGGAGCCCGAGCTGGGTCTCGTCCGCTTTCCGGAGGAGGTCCTTACGGGTGATGATGCCGACGAGCTCGCCGTCTTTGAGGACCGGGACGCCGCTGATACCCGTGCGCTTCAGGATCCGCAGGACGTCATCCCGGTTTCCGGGAATCTCGACGCAGACGACGTCGGTCACCATGAAGTCCCGGACGAGCATCCGCCCTGAAGAGGTTATGATCTCACCACCGTGGTCGTGATGGGGCTGTTTTGCACCACGTAGTCGGTCACGCTGCCGAGCAGGAGGCGGTCGACACCGCTCTTTCCGTAGGACCCGAGGACGATGAGATCAACTCCCAGTTCTTTGGCGAGGGCGACGATCTGGGATCCCGCGTGCCCCTGCCGGAGATGCGTCGTGATCGGGACGCCCGCCGCATCTGCTTTCTTACGAGCCCCTTCCAGAATTTCCTCGCCTTCCTTCTGCAAAACACTATATATTATTTCGAGTGTGTTGTCCATAGGAAGGGATGAAAAGAGCCCGGATTCAACGACATAAACGACATGAACTTTGGCCTTCCAGACGCTGGCCTCACCGATAGCCTCTTCCAAAGCCCGGTTGGCAGGTTCGGAGCCATCTATAGCAACAAGTATCGTACGGAACATACACACCACGCAGAACAGATACTTCTTATCTGGTATCTATTGCAGGGTTAAAACTGTTTGGCAGATAGATGAAGAATCCAGCCGTTTTACAATGGTTGCCCGGACATCTTTGCTGAAGGTGAGGTTGGATTTTGCAGGATTTATGACAAGAAAATGCGCTTCCTGCCCCTCCTCAAGGTATCCTGACCTCCCGGCGAGCCGGGCCCCGGCGATCGCGGCACGCAGGACCTCGTCGTGGGGCGCGCGGTAGATCGTTGCAGTAAATGCCATCTCCCGGGCAAGGTCGGGCTGAACGAACATCACGTTGTCCGTCCCGAGGAGGAACCGGCCGCCGAGTTCGAGGATCCGCGCTATCGGCGGATGGGCCGCCGAGGCCGCAACCCCGAGCAGCCAGTTCGACCTCGGGCAGACGACGATGGGAATTCCCCTATCGACGATCCGCCTGAGGTGTGCATCGGTCGCGTGGGTGCAGTGGACGAGCAGGTCGGGCTCGAACGCGAGCGCCTCGTCGATATCGTCAGGGTTCTTCTCCCCGGCGTGGAAGGCGACGAGCCTCCCCGCGGCTCGCGCCTCCCTGACGATCTCTTCGGCGTTCGCGACGTCGTGGACGCTGCTGATGCCCGCCCCGTCGCTGACCTTCTCGCCGCCTTCGCGGCCGAGGATGACGGGCCGGCAGCCGAGACCGGCCGCCGCCTCGCGAAGCGCCGCAACACCGTCGGCCCCCCCTTCCCGGAAGTCGGCAAACCCGGTCGTCCCGGTCGCGATCATCGCCATGATGCTCGACCGCATCCCCCGGACGAGGTCGGCCCGCGGGGTTGCCGCGAGGATCCGGTGCTTCAACCCGTTCGGCGGTTTGACGAGTTCGGCGAGGCTGCCCCGGGCGGGGAGGTCCATCGCGACTGTGTCGCCGAGATGGGTATGGGCGTTGAAGAAGGCGGGCACGATCCACCGGTCCGGCGTCCCAAAAGAGGGCTCTATCGCGGTGATGATACCCCCGGAGACCGTGATGGTGACGTCTTCTTCCCGGAGGTCTTCGCCGAGGAGTGTGCGGCCGGTGACGACGTATGATCTCTCCTGCATCCTGTGACCTTTGTTTTATATATTGCAAGGGAGAATATTTGAGTATGGCGAAAAAATCTGGCGGAAGACTGGTATCCTCTGCCGGCCTGGTCAACTACTACGACAGCGAAGATCACCGGGCCATCCACATCGACCCGAAGATCGTGATCGTTGTAACCATCGTGACCGGAGGGGCAGTCTTTATCCTCAACGCTCTCTTCTAATCCTTTTTGTCCCGCTTCAGGGCCACGAGACCAGCCCTGATGACGTCCTGCTCCGGCGTAAAGTAGACCTGGTCGTGCCCGTTCCAGGTCCGGCAGTTCCGGAAGACCACGGCGGGGACACCCTGGTGGCTCTCGCCCATGACGAAGTTGGCGAAGGCTGCGATCTCGTCGACCGCCGCTTCTTCGGTGATCGCGAGGACATGGCCGAAGAGATCGGTGTCGCCCCGGTAGTCGTCAATCGCCGTCATCCCCGCCCACCCGATGGCGGTGCCGGTCTGGCCGCGCCGAAACGACCTGCCGCAGGTATCGGTGATGAGCACCCGGACGTCCTTTCCGGTGATGCGGCAGATCGCGCTCCGGACCTCGGCGGCGGCCTCCATGGGGTCGGGCGGGAGAATGATGATCCGGCCGTCTTCGATATTGCTGTGGTCGACGCCGGCCCGCACGCCGATGTGGCCGGAAGGCAGTTCCGAGAGGATGAACGGGTATTCGAGCAGAATATCGGTGGACGAGTCCAGGACCGCCTGCACGAAGCGGGGATCTTCCTTTGTCTTTGCCGCGATCCGCACGGCGTCCGCGCCGGGGGTGATGGCAGCGAGATCAAGGGTGAAGCCCTTTGCCTTCGAGTAGACGGACGAGGCGACGGCGAGGATATCCCCGTCTTCGAACGCGACCCGATCGCAGATCAGGGCGGGCAGGTCGTCACCGTTCTGGATCAGGGGGAGGCCCTGAACACCGATTACCTGGATAGCCATGGAACTCACGGATCAGTGGTCGTCTCCGCATGCAGAAAAATGCTCGGATTTTCACGCAGAGGGCTCCGACGGATTGTGGGGATTACTCGTGATTTCGGGCGCGACGGACGGGGAGGCACGGGCATGAGCACCAAAGGTGGGATCTCCCCACGCAGTGGACCGTGCCCCCCTCCCCTGTCTCCTCACACCAGATGGCTCGCCTCAAAAGTCCCCCACCGCCCACCGCTCACCCGCACCACAACCCCACACCTTCCCTCAACCGGAACTCCGGCTCGAACGAGGCGATCAGGTCGAGGTACTGCTCGACGGTGCGGGTGAAGAGGAAGCACTCCCGCACCCGCTCGCGCGCCGCGCGCCCGAGCCGTTCTGCGAGGTCGGGGTCGCGGAGCAGCCGGACGATCCTCTCCGCCGCCTCGTCGACGGAGGAGACCAGGAACCCGTTCACCCCGTCCTGGATCTGGTAGCGGATCCCGCCGACGTCTCCGCCGATCACCACCGCACCCTTCCACATCGCCTCCGAGACCGTCAGTCCGAACCCTTCCCGGAGGGACTTCTGCATGACGACCGCCGCCCGCCGCTGGAGCGCGTTCACCAGCGCCCCGTCCTGGACGCTCAGCACGATGACCCGCTCGTTTCTGTGGGCGAGGAGCGACCGGTAGACCTCGGCGCCTTCGGGGTCGTCGGTCGCCACGTTCCCGACGAGGACCAGGGTGCACTCTTCCTTCCTCCTTGCCTTCTCGAATGCCCGGATGACCCCCACGGGGTCCTTCCAGTGGTCGAACCGGGAGACCTGCACCACCAGGGGGAGGTCGGTCGGGATGCCGTAGTGCGCGAGACGTTCGTCGACGGCGCTCTCGGGGAGGTCCCGGTTCACGATCGAGAAGGGGTCGATGCCGGGCGTGAAGAAGACCTGCGGTCTCGTGAGGTCCTGCCGGTACTCTCCGCAGGAGAGGACGACGGCGTCGTACCTCTCGATGAACGGGAGGAGGTAGTTCCAGACCTCCCGGTTCGGCGTGGTGAGGTCGAGGTGGCAGCGCCATACCCAGGGACATTTCTTCCGGTAATGGGTGATCAGCGGGAGCGGTTGCGGGTCGTGGACGAAGACCATGTCGTGGTCGATGTGGTTCCTCACGGCGTTCTCGTGGATGACGTTCTCGTAGATCTCCTTCTTCCGGTCGGTCAGGTTGATCTCGCCTCCCTGGAGGGCGTTATGAAACTTCTTCGTCACGCTGAAGTAGTCCGGCGGGCCGTGGACGACGCGCCACCCGGTCTCTATGCCGAGGCTGTTTGTCAGGAGGGTCAGGGATGACAGGATCTGGGATACCCCGCCGCCGTAGTAGGTGGAGTTCATGTGCAGGACGTGCATGTCGTGGAGCGGCCGTGCCTTCGCCTCGATGCGGCGTACAACCTCTTTTCCGACATACCGTTCGTAGTCCCCGATTGTGTGAATCACGCTCATCCCGATCGCTCCTGCATCGAAGCGTTTGCTCTTATGCATACCGGTGGGTCCCGGCAGATGACGGTCCCCCTGCCGATCCTGCATAACCGATATATAGGTGCCGCGGCACCCACCAGCGAAGAGAGGAAGAAGCATGGAAGAGGCACCGGAACGGGATGGTACTCTGCCGGGAAAGGCGGAGTCGTACTGGATGGCCACCTCGCCGGAGACGGGGTTTCCGCCGCTCGACGGGGACGGGCGCGTGGACGTCACGGTGATCGGGGGCGGGATCGCAGGCATCACCACGGCCTTCCTCCTGAAGAAGGCGGGGCTGACGGTCGCCCTCATCGACGCCTACCGGATCGCCACGGGCGCCACCGGCAATACGACGGCGAAGATCACGGCGCTCCACCGGCTCGTCTACGCCGACCTGATCGACCGGTTCGGGAGCGTGAAGGCCCGGCAGTATGCCGCTGCGAACCAGGCGGCGATCGAGACGATCGCGGCCCTCGTCCGGGAGTACAACATCCCGTGCAGTTTCGAGCGGAAACCCGCCTATACCTACGCGGAGTCGGCGGATTCCCGCGAACTCGTTATCGCCGAGGCGGATGCGGCAAAGAGCCTCGGTCTTTCGGCGGTCTTCACGGAGGAGGTCCCGCTCCCGGGCAGGATGCACGGGGCGGTGGTCCTCGAGGACCAGGCGCAGTTCCACCCGCGTAACTACCTCCTGCTCCTCGCCGGGCACCTCCCGGGGGAGGGAAGTTACGTCTTTGAGATGACGAGAGCCCTCGATATCGAGGAGCGGGAGAGCGGTGTTGCGGTGAAGACCGACCGGGGCTCGCTCTCCTCCGACCACGCGGTTCTCGCCACGCAGTACCCCATCTATGACCGGCCCGGCGCATATTTCGCCCGGATGCATCCGTCGAGGTCGTATGCGCTCGGGATCCGGATCGATGAGCCGTTCCCGAACGGGATCTTCATCAACGCCGCGGGACCCGTCCACTCCTGGCGGTCGCAGCCCGCCGGCGACGGCGACCTCGTCATCGTCACCGGGGCGGCGCACGACACCGGGGCGGTGACCGATACCCGGGCGCATTACCGCGCCCTCGAGGCCTACGCCCGGTCGGTCTACCCGGTCAGGGCCGTCGACTACCACTGGTCGGCACAGGACTACATCACCCTCGACCGTGTGCCCTATATCGGCCCGCTTGCCGAAGGCCACGACCGCATCTATGTCGCGACGGGATTCGGGAAGTGGGGGATGGCCACCGGCACCGCGGCAGCGATGATCCTCACCGATATGATCCAGGGCCGCACGAACCCCTGGACGGAGGTCTTCGACCCCTCCCGGTTCCGGGAGCAGCCGGAGTTTCCCGACCGGGTCCGGAAGAGACTCGCGGCCGCCGGGGAGACGATCGAGGTCGATGCCGCCCGGTTTGACCGGGAGGTCGCGGCGATACCACCCGGCGAGGGGAAGGTCGTCGAGGCGGGCGGGCAGAAGGTCGCGGTCGTCCGGGACGGGGGCGGCGGGATCCGCACGCTGGACCCGACCTGCATGCATATGGGCTGCACCGTCGCCTGGAACAACGCAGAGGAGACCTGGGACTGCCCCTGCCACGGTTCGCGTTACGCTGCCGGCGGGAGGGTGATCGGGAGCCCGACGGTGAGAGACCTGAAAGGGAAGAAGGTCGTGCGGAAGTGAGATCGGGAGCAGGCGTGGCACACCTATATATGTCCCCGGCATAATGGTGACCGCCCGCCGCCCCTTCCCGGCACCCGCCGGGAGGGAGGGAGGGCAGGCGGGCAAGCGGAGGCGTAACCTATGGAGCATGGACCGGGTCCGGTGTATGGCCTGCCGGGCAGACACGAGTCGTACTGGATGGAGACCACCCCCGAGACGTCGTATCCCCCCCTGCCAGGGAACCTGGAGACCGACGTGGCGGTCGTGGGCGGCGGTATCACCGGGATCACCACCGCCGTCCTGCTCAAGCAGGCAGGCTACACGGTCGCCGTGATCGAGGGGGGGAGGGTCTACCGGGGGGTGACCGGCCACACGACGGCGAAGGTGACGTCGCTCCACCGGCTCATATACCACAAGTTGATCTCCCGGTTCGGAGGCGGGCAGGCGAAGCAGTATGCCGACGCGAACCAGGCGGCGATCGAGACGATCGCATCGTTCGTCCGGGAGTACGACATCCCCTGCAATTTTGTCAGGAGACCGGCCTACACCTACGCGGAGTCGGAGGACTCCCGCGACCTCGTTATGGCCGAGGCGGACGCGGCACGGAGTCTCGGGATCCCGGCGACGTTTGTGGAGGAGATCGGGCTCCCCGGGCGGACCTACGGAGCGGTCCGGTTCGTCGACCAGGCGCAGTTCCACCCGCTGAAATACCTCCAGCGCCTCGCCTCCTTCATACCGGGCGACGGGAGTTACATCTTCGAGAAGACCCGGGCGCTTGAGGTGCAGGACGGCGGAGGCAGGTGCGCTGTCCGGACGGAGCACGGGGTCGTCACGTCCCGGGCGGCGGTCCTTGCAACCCACTACCCCTTCTACGACGGCCCCGGGTTCTACTACGCAAGGATGGAGCCCTCGCGCTCTTACGTCCTCGGCATCCGGACCGGCGAGCCGTTCCCGGACGGCATCTTCATCAACGCCGAAGGCCCCGCCCACTCCTGGCGTTCACAGCCCGCCGAAGGGGGCGAACTGGTGCTCGTCGGCGGCATGGAGCACCGGACCGGCGAGAACGTGGACACCAGGGAGCACTACCGGGCCCTCGAGGCCTACGCCCGGTCGGTCTACCCGGCCATCTCCGTCGACTACCGCTGGTCGGCGCAGGACTACATCACCATCGACGGCGTCCCCTACATCGGCCCGCTCGCCGCCGGCCACGAGAACGTCTACATCGCGACGGGTTTCCGGAAGTGGGGGATGACCAACGGCACCGCGGCCGCGATGATCCTCACCGAGATGATCCAGGATCGCACGAGCCCCTGGGCAGAGGTCTACGCCCCTGATCGGTTCAAGCCCGCGGCATCTGTCCGGCGATTCCTCGTCCACAACATCGGGGTGGCCGAGAAGTACATCGGCGGGGCGATATCCCGGCCGGCCGGGGACCTCCGGGACGTCCGGCCCGGGGAAGGGAAGATCCTGATGATCGAGGGGGAAAAAGCCGGGGTCTTCCGGGACCGGGAGGAGCGGGTCCACGCGGTCAACCCCACCTGCACGCACCTGGGATGCGTCGTCGCATGGAACAGCGCCGAAGAGACCTGGGACTGCCCCTGCCACGGCTCCCGCTACGACGCAGACGGGAGGGTGATCCACGGGCCGGCGGTGAAAGACCTCGCACCGCGGGGGGCTCAAGAGAGGTGAGGGAGATGGAGAGAATGGGGGCACGCCCCTCCCACCGCCCCACCCCGAATCATAAAAGGAGACCGGATGGATAACTATAAATCCACCCGCCGGCACATTCCCTTTAAGAATGTACCTCGTCATCCGCTGTCCGGGCTGCAAGACCTTCACCTACGTGGACCGCTACCAGCGCTGGAGGCTCTGTCCGATGTGCGGCGAAGCGATCAACGTCGGACGTGCGCCGGTCTACCTGGATGTCGATGATTTTCTGGACGCAGAACGGGTGGTCGAGCAGCTGGAGTCGTACCTGGACCGGACCCGGAAAAAAGACCTGACGGAGCAGGACCTCCAGCGGCTGCGGGCCCGGTACACCGAGTGGGTGAAGGACCGGGTCTGATCACCAGAGGCGCCCGCAGCCGGGACAGAGCATGCTCACTCTCCTTCCGCAGTGCGGGCAGAACAGGCCCGTACGCTCTTTGCTGGATAGCGGTCTCCCGCACCTCTTACAATGAATCGGGGCCTCGAACCCGCACTCGTGTCTGACCATCAATCCAGATATACGTAGTCTCTCACAAAAAGATTTCCTTTTCCGCGGTTCGCAACATCCCCGACAAACCGGATTAGCGTGCGCCCCTCGTGCTGGACCGTTCCGATCTTCCGAAACGTGGGAAGCATCCCCTGCGCGGTGCCGAAGACGTAACAGGAGCCCCCTTTCATGTTCGCTGCCGGGCGGCTGCAGTCCCCGTGCACCGTGAGCGTTCCCCCGTGCATCTCCGCCCCGGGCATATCCCCGGCACTGCCGTGGATGATCACCGTGCCGCCGGCGATGTGTTCCGCCACGAAATCCCCGGCGCGGCCGAAGACCTCCACGGTGCCGCCGGTCATCCCCTTCCTGCCGCCCCGGTATCCCGACGCGCAGTAGTCTGCGGCATCGCCCCGGCAGATGATGGTTCCGCCCCCCATCTCCCTCCCGAGCCAGCCGTCGGCGTTGCCGCGGACCTCGATCTCCCCGCCGGTCATGAAGTTGCCGCAGTGCATCCCGATATTGCCGAGGACCGTGATCTTCCCGGCCTCCATGTACTCCCCGACCCGTTTTAAGCGGAACGTGTCATCGCCCGAGAGGACGACCTCGACGTTTTCTGAGCGATCGGCATGGCCCTCCACGGTGACCGTGAAGACCTCGTCGAGCCTGAGTTCCCGGTTCCCCCGCCAGACGACGAGATCGGTGCCGGCAAGGAAATTCTTCGGGACGATCGACTCCGCCTCGATCGGGATGAACGACCTCGCGGTAGGTTTCATCGCAAGCGTGACCTTCATATCTCCGCCTCCGTCTCGATGCACCGGTTCCGGTTCAGGTACTCCTCCTGCACCGGGTAATTTCTCATCCTGACCGTGTAATAGCGGTCGAACTTCTCGATGAAGTCCGGGTCTTTGCCCATATCGTAAGCCTCGGAGACCTTCGGCTTGACCCAGAACGTGGCGTTGCTCCCATCGATCAGGCACTCGCCCCTCCGGGCGACGACCCTGCCCCGCTTGATCGTGTACTCGGTCTGACCGAACGCCTCGATCACCTTCTGATGATCCACCGACGGGTCGACCTCGTCAATCCGGATCGGGTAGACGGCAACATCCGCATACGCGCCCGGCCCGAGATGGCCTTTCCCGATCTCCTGGATCCCGAGCGCCTTCGCCTGGCCGGCCCGGGTCATCACCGCGATCTCGTACCAGTCCAGTTCCCGCTCGATCGCCGGGAGGGGCACCCTTGCCGCGGTATCCGGGTGGACCGTCGCGAACTCGGCGTCGCGGTATTTCTTGCTCATCAGGAGGGCGATGATCTCGGGGTAGCGGACGAACGGCGCACCGTTCGGGTTATCCGTCGTGAGCAGGCACTGCCAGGGGCTCT
>NZ_DAOSET010000049.1:0-16502 GCF_035363275.1 Methanoculleus sp.
TCCCGGAACCTTGATGCACCGGCAGGAGAGACCCTGAAGGGGAAACCAGGACCGCCATGATACTTCCGCCTGCCTTCTACGAACGGGATACCGTGACCGTCGCAAAGGACCTGCCGGGGTGCCTGCTCGTCCACCGCGAGGATGCGGGGACGACGATGGGCTGGATCGTCGAGGTCGAGGCCTATCTCCGGGACGACCCGGCTGCCCACTCGTTCCGGGGCGAGACGGCGAGGAACCGGGCGATGTTCGGGCCGGCGGGGCATGCCTACGTCTACCGGATCTACGGCCTGCACACCTGCGTCAACGTCGTGACCGGACCGGAGGGTGCGGGGGAGGCGGTCCTCGTCCGGGCGCTCGAACCCGTCTGCGGGATCGACCTGATGCAGGCGCGGCGGGGGACCGGGGATCCGCTCGCGCTCGCGAGCGGGCCCGGAAAACTGACGCAGGCCCTCGGCATCGCGATGGACCTCGACGGGACCTCGCTCTCCGAGGGCCCCCTCCAGGTCTGGTCGCCTGAGAGCCTCCCCGGCCGCCGGCCGGAGGGGTGGCAGGGGGAGATCGTCCGGACGACCCGGATCGGGATCACGAAGGCGGCGGACCTTCCCCTCCGGTTCTACCTCAAGGGGAGCCGCTACATCTCGCGGCGGTGACCCCCGCCGGGGCCCCGGCGCCGGACCAGGCTCCCTTCCACCGCCTGACCCTGGAGCGTTATCGTCTTCTCGGCCACCGGGATCTCCTTTCCTGCCCGCTTGAGAGCCTCATCGACGATGTAGCGCACCCCGCTGCAGCACGGGACTTCCATGTGCAGGACCGTGATCGACCGGACCGTGTGCCGCGAAAAGATATCGGCGAGTTTCGTGACGTAGCCGGGAACGTCTGCGTCCAGTTTCGGGCAGAAGATGAGCAGGATCCTGCCCTGCAGGAAGTCCCGGTGAAACTCGGGGTAGGCGAAGGGGACGCAGTCACCGGAGACGAGGAGGTCCGCGTCGTCGAAGTAGGCGGCCGCGGGGTTTGCAAGCGTCAGCTGGACCGGCCACTGCCGCAGTGCCGACTCCACCCGTGCGGCCTGCTCAGTCTCCGCGGCCTCTCCTCCGGGGAGGGTCCGTGCCATGGAGCCCGGGCATGCCGCCGGGGCGGCGGGGGTCTCGTGCGGGGGGACCGGGATCTCGTTGGCGTTCAGGTAATCGATTGCCCGGTGGTAGAGGGCCCCCTCATTGTGGCCGAGGAGGTGCTCGAGATGCGCCCTGATGACGGCCTCGCCCTGGGGGACGATCTTCTCCATCACCGCCTCCTCGCTGTACGGCCCGGCCTCCCGCTCGACGACGCAGATCGCGCCTTCCGGGCACGTCCCGATACAGGCGCCGAGCCCGTCGCAGAAGAGGTCGCTCACGAGCCTTGCTTTACCCTCGATGATCTGGAGCGCTCCTTCCGGACAGTCCGGTATGCAGAGACCACACCCGGTACACTTCTCCTCATCGATCTCGATGATCTTTCGCTTCATCCCCGTTCTCTCCGTATGATTCAGTCTCTTCGTCGCCGATGGTCAAAAGCGTTTGTGGCTAAAGATCCCGACACGAAAGCAGTTTATCCCGGAGCGGAGAGAACTGTAGAGTAATGTCCTCTTCCCCGATCCGCTACCCTGCACCCACCCTTGACGTCTGCAACGTCTACTTCGAGCGCGTCTACGACCCGACGATGCACGTCGTCTTCGTCCTCGACGGCGAGGTCGACGGTGAGACCCTCCGGGAGGCGACAATACGGCTGATCGGATCCGACCCCTACCTCCGGTCCCGCTACGCGGAGGTCGATGGGCGGCCCTTCTGGGAGGAGATCCCGGAGGAGCGATGGAAGGGGGCGTTCGTCCTTGTTCCGGCCGGCGAGGATGAGGACCGGCCTCTCACGACGCCCCCGCCGCCGCTCGACGTCCGCGCCGGGCCGCAGGTCAGGGTCAGCCTCTACCGGAGAATCGAGGGCGATACCGTGGCCGTCACCTGCCACCACGGCTTTTGCGACGCCTCCGGCGCCATCACCCTTGCGCGGCGGGTCTTTGCGGCCTACCGGGGGGTCATGGAGGACCCGGACTTTTCACCGGCCCCCACGGCCCCCGGCGACCGGGGGACGGGCCGCGTCCTTGCGCTCTATCCCGAAAAGGAGCAGAAGAGGGCGCTTGCCGAAGAGGAGCCCTTCATCGACCGGTGGCGCTTCCCGGTCGAGCGGCCCGGAAGGGGAACGCCCCGCGTTGCGCACCGGACCCTCGCGCCCGAGCGACTCGGCCGGGCGAAAGCGTTCGGCAGAGAGCACGGGGCTACGGTGAACGACGTCCTCCTGGGTGCATACTTCCTCGCCCTCCTGAAGATCCGAAGCGACCCGTCGGACCGGGGAGCACCCCGATCGGTCCTGACCTCCGCCGACCTGCGCCGGCAGCACCCCGGGATACACGGGACGGATCTCTCCACGAACCTCTCCATCGCCTACGAGGTCACGCTCCTCACCGGGGAGGAGACGCGGCTCCCGGAGTTCGTCCGCCGGATCGCGGGGATAACGGCCCGCCGGAAGGCAGGAAGTTTCGGTCTTGCGTCCATCCTCTTCTACGAACGGATCATGGCGGGCGGGTTGCCGGCGCTGCAAGCGTTCTTTGACGGGATGGTCGGGAGGTATCTGGAATCCGGCCTGAAGAACCCGGTCTTCTCCAACCTCGGGATCTTCGACCCCGGCCACTACCTCCCCGTCCCCGGAAAGAACGGCACAACGCTCGACCTCCTGGACGTCCAGTATCTCCCTTGTGTCTGCTGGCCGTACGGGTTCCTGATGACGGCCTCAACCTTCCGCGGACGCCTGACGGTCATGACGGCCTACGAGGAAGGGCCCTACGCGACGGCAACCGTAGAGCGATTCCTTGATTATATGAGCGAATTACTCCCGTAACCTTTGTTCGCGGGTCTTCACCCGCCCCCCTCCGACTCTTCGAAGAGTCTGGCGAACCGGTCCATATTCTCGACCGCCCCCTCCTTCGTGCCCGGGGCGAGCGCCGCGTCGCGGTCCTCGTTGAAAAGATCGTCGGGTTCGTCAAAGACGCGCTCGATGATACCCTGCGTAACCTGCTCTTTTTCTGCCGTTGGAACCTCATCTTGCAACCGTCCTATGACGACCGGATCACCCCCCATAAAAGATGCTCGCTATCTTGTAGAGGTCCATATCCACGGTCTTGAGGTGCGCCACCGCCTCTTCGAGCGGGACCGCGACGATATCGTCCCCCCGGAGCGCGACCATCTTCCCGAACTCCTTCTTCTGGATGAGGTCCGCAGCCGCCACCCCGAACCGGGTCGCGAGCACACGGTCGTGCGCCGTCGGAGAACCGCCCCGCTGGACGTGCCCGAGCACCGTCACCCGCACCTCCATCCCGAGCCGGCTCTCGAGTTCGTCGCGCAGGTAGTTCCCGACGCCGCCGAGCGTCACGTGGCCGAACTCATCCGTCCGGGCGGATTGTGCGATCGCTTCCTTCATCCCCTTCGGCTGAGCGCCTTCGGCGACCACGACGATGCTGAACTTCTTCCCCCGTTCGTAGCGTGCCCGGAGGTGATGGGTGACCTCGTCGAGGTCGAACGGGATCTCCGGGATGAGGATATCGTCGGCCCCGCCCGCGATCCCGGCCATGGTCGCTATCCACCCGGCATGCCGGCCCATCACCTCCACCACCATGATCCGGTGGTGCGACTCCGCCGTCGTGTGGAGACGGTCGATCGCCTCGGTGACGATAGAGACTGCGGTGTCGAACCCGAAGGTGTAGTCGGTCGCGGCGACGTCGTTGTCGATGGTCTTCGGGACCCCCACCACCGGGATACCCATCTGTGAGAGTTTGTTCGCGACGCCGAGAGTATCCTCGCCGCCGATTGCCACGATCGCGTCGATCCCGAACTTCCTGATGTTGTCGCGCAATCGCTGGACGTCCGCTTCATTCTTGAAGGGGTTCGTCCGCGACGTCCCGAGGATCGTCCCGCCTTTCGGGAGGATCCCGGTCACCGAGTAGTCGGTGAGCGGCTCGACGTTCCCGGCAACCAGCCCGAGCCACCCGTCCCGGATACCGATCGTGTCGAACCCGTGCTTTGCCCCCGTCCGCACAACCGCCCGGATCACCGCGTTCAGGCCCGGGCAGTCGCCTCCTCCCGTGAGGACGCCGACCGTCGTCATCAGCATCTGCCTCCCGTGCAGATCTCATTTGCCTCTTTGACGCTCGCACCGTCGAGGGTGATCGCCGATATGGCGTTGCAGAACCGGACCGCCTCCTCGAGCGACCGCTGGTGGATGTTCCTGCCGGTCGCGTTCCCGACCGTGCCGCCGATGTGGATCTGGTCGTGGAGCTGCTGCAGGAACTCCTGCATATCGGCGTGGGACCCGCCCGCACAGACGACACCGGTCCTGCCTGCGGCCGCCGTCGCCTCCTGGAGCAGCGTAGCATCGACCGACCCATCCTTCTTCGGCGGATTCACTTTCGCAAAATCGCTCCCGAGAGCCGCCGCGACCCCCGCCGCCCCTGCAACCAGGTGCGGGTCCCGCTCGTCCCTGACCGCCTTGCCCCGGGGATACATCCAGAAGACGGTGATGAGACCGTTTGCGTGCGCATGATTGACGATCTGGGCCGCCTGATAGAGCATCATCGGCTCGTATTCGCTTCCGAGGTAGACCGTGTAGCCGACGCCGAGGATCGAGAGGCCCGTCCGGTCCCGGAGGTCGACGGCCTGCTGGACATGGTTGAGCTCGGAACTGAGCGGGTCACGCTGCGAGGTTCCGACCAGGTTGGTCTTGGAGTTGAGTTTGACAAGGTACGGCACGTCCCGGTAATCCGCGCCGTACCGGGCGATCAGCCCGAGTTGCGTCGCAAAGACCCCGATCCTCGCCCGGCTCGCAATCCGGAAGAGGTGCTCGGGGTCGGCGTCTTCGGGATGGATGCCCTCGCCGGCAAAGTCATCGTTAAGGTGCTCGATCTTCTGGTCCCCGGCAAAGAGCATCAGCCTCCCGGTGCCGTGGGTGATCGCCTGATAATTCTTCCGGTATCTTTCCTGCTCTTTTGGGGGCACATCGAGGGGGATCCTGATATCGGGTGCAGGTGGCATACCCCTTCTTCCCAATCCCCACATACTTAAGTGTTGCTGGCAGCCCGGGAGATTCAGGTTGGGGATACGGTGCGCCGGATTGCCCGGGATGTGACGAAGTTTCTCCCCCGGAGCAAGGGCCCGGGGTAGCCCCTCCAGACGTTGCCTGCGGCAGAAGGGGTCCGGCCACTCCCCGGGTTCTGGAATGACCCAGGATCCTGCCGACCGATACAGGGTGCCCCTCCCCGCCGCCGTACGGGCAAAAGGTATTTATTGCATCCAATCCTTCACGGGTCGCCTCCCGGAAGGGAGTGCGGATATGGTGGTGAGCAAGTATGAAAGGCATGAAAGAGTCCGCCACGAGCGGGATGTCGAAAGTCGCCGGGTCCCTGCAGGAACTCGACCCACGGATCATCGAGCAGATCTCCTCCAGGATCAACTTCCCTGCATCGAAAGACAGTCTTATCTCCCAGGCAAAGGATAGCGGAGCATCTCAGGGCACCCTCGACATGCTGAACCGGTTCGAGGACAGGCAGTACAGCAGTTCGGATGATATCAAGTCCGAGATCCAGAAAATTCAGGGAAAGTAATCGTTTTTCGGCCGCATGCAGGTGCTGCGGTTGGCACCTGCCGGTCTCTGCTCCCGGTGACCGGAGCCGGGAGCCCGGCGATCAGAGGTACTCGGGGAGCGTGGGCTGCCCTTCCGGTGAAGAGTACCACGCCGCCATCTATATCTGATCCCCGGGTGCATGCCGTGGCATGCTCATCGTCGGACACCGTGGCGCGAGAGCGCTCGAGCCGGAGAACACCCTGCGTGCGCTGCGGCGAGGGATGGCGTGTGCCGATCTCGTCGAGGTCGACCTGCGCCTCACGAGGGACGGTATCCCGGTTGCCATCCACGACGCGACCGTCGACCGGACGACGGACGGGACCGGACCGGTCAAAGGTTACACTATCGAGGACCTTTCAAGGCTGGACGCGGGGAAGGGCGAGCGTATCCCGACGCTCGGAGAAGTCCTCGACCTTCTTCACGGACAGACCGGGCTTGTCGCGGAGATCAAGGAGCCCGGCACCGAGGCGATCATCGCTTCAGTGCTCATGGACCGGCTGCCGGAACGGCTCTTCCTGGTCTCATTCCATCCGAAAAGCGTTGCGATGGCGAAGCAGCTCCTCCCCGGGGCAGAGGCGGGCATCATCTGCTCGGGGGAGACCGATGACCCCGTCGGGCTCGCCCGCTCGGTCCAGGCCGAGATTATCCTCCCGCAGTGGGACCGCGTCTCGCGCGAGGTGGTGGAGCAGGCGCACAGCGCCGGGCTGCTCGTCGTCCCCTGGGTGCTGAACACAGAAGAGGAGTTCGGGGAAGCAGTCCGGCTCGGCATCGACTGGTTTGCGACCGACGACCCCTGCGCCGCACGACGGTACCTGCAGGAGCGGGGCCTGGAGCGGCCGGCTCCCACGAGATGACGGCGGGGTCAGACGAGCATCCCCGGCAGGTGCTTGAGAAGCCACGCCTTCACCTCGACACTGAGGCTCTCCGCCGCCTCATCCAGGTTGTGGCCCGCTCCTTCGTAGATGACCAGCCGTTTGGGTTCATGGGCACGCCGGTAGACCTCCTCTGAAGAGTGGAAGGAGACGACCGTGTCAGCGTCCCCGTGAAGGAGGAGGATTGCCGCACGCCCCCCGAGGCCTGCGACCGGCTCCGTCCCGGCAGTCTGCGTGGCGATCGCGACGACTGCCCTGACCGCGGGATCGCTCGCCGCCGCCTGGATCGCCACCGCCCCCCCGAGCGAGTGACCGACGAGCCCGAGTACCCGGATCCCCTGGCTCTCAAGGTAGCGCATACCGAGGATCGTATCGACGGTCGACTCCACCAGATCGGCCGGGTGCCGGTACCGGACCCGGATCGTGCTGATCCTGTCGTTTCTGAGGTCATGCGCCAGACGCGGGTAGAGATCCCGTGCAGGGGTGTCAAACCCGCCGCCGGTCCCGCCCACCAGGACGAGACCGGCGCGTGCCGCCTCCGCTGCGTAGTAGCGGCAGGTGGTCGTCCCCCGGTCGGTCTCTATCTCCACGATGTCATAGGACTCGCCGACCTGCGGCACCCGTCGCACGTTCGTGAGATGCACCTCGACCTTCGTCATATCTATTTCGACTGCCGTCGTCCCGAGCATGGGGTGAAGTAGATGCTGTGCTACTTGTCCTTTGCGGCAGGGTTCGGGGGGGTTGAATCGGACGGCAGGGCGGGCGGGCCTGCACGCCGTAAGCGACAGTACCTCCCGGACCCGTGCAGAAACTACATTATTATTAATAGCACAAATATATAGTGAAATGAATAAAATCTGGCACAAACCCTTCCAGCAGGTCGGCAACGCTCCTCCGGCAACCGGTGTGGACGGGACCGCTACAGTCCCCGGTGCCGGGGAATCGGATGCCGACCTCCTCGACGCCTACTCCCGGGCCGTCATCCGGGTCGTTGAATCCGCGGGGCCCGCGGTCGTGAGCGTGGCCGTGGAAAAGAACCTCCAGGGCCGGCGCGGCGAGCAGATCGGAGCGGGCTCGGGCGTGATCGTAGCGCCGGAAGGCTACATCATGACCAACAACCACGTGGTACAGGGGGCAGGGAGGATCGAGGTCCGGATGCCGGACGGGACCGCTCTTCCTGCACGCCTGGTCGGGGCCGATGCGGCGACCGATCTCGCCGTGCTTCGTGCCGATACCGAGAATCTCCCGTATGCGTCGTTCGGCGACTCGGAGGCGCTCTCGGTCGGCCAGCTCGCCATAGCCATCGGCAATCCGCTCGGCTTTGACTCGACTGTCTCGACGGGAGTCCTGAGCGCTCTCGGGCGGGCGTTCCGGAGCAGGGACGGTCGCCGGATCGAGAACATCATCCAGCACACCGCTCCCTTAAACCCCGGCAACTCCGGCGGCCCTCTGGTGGACTCACGCGGCCGGGTCATCGGCATCAACACGGCCATCATCCCGATGGCCCAGAGCATCTGCTTCTCGATCCCCTCGAACACCGCCACCTGGGTCCTCCCGCAGCTCGTTGCCGACGGCAGGGTGCGGCGCGGGTACCTTGGCATCGTCGGCCAGTCGCGACCGCTCCCGCGATCGCTTGTTGCGGCGCTCGAGCTTACCGGGAGGCATGCGGTCGAGGTCGTCTCGATCTCCCGGGCAAGCCCCGCCGGCCGGGCCGGGCTTCGGCCGGGCGACCTGATCATCGCGATCAACGAGATACCCATTGCGTGTATCGACGACCTGCACCGGTTCCTCGCCACCTGGCCCATAGCAGAACCGGCAACCCTGACGCTTATCCGGGGAGGGCGGGAGATCACGCTCCCGATCATCCCGGCGGAAGCGGTCGCATCTCCCGTCGCCGGGTGAGCGGCGGGGAGCCGGTCAGGGAACCCAGGCGATCCGGGGTTCCCGCCGCGCCGGTTTCGGCGGCAGGGGAGCGGGATAGCCGAAGATCAGCGGCGCCACAACCTGGTGGTCGTCAGGGACCTTCAGCGCCGCGCGGAGGCCGGGATTCTGCTCGACGAGGGTCGCGGCACCGACCCAGCAGCTGCCGATTCCGAGCGCCCAGGCGGCAAGCATCATATTCTCCGCACAGAGCGTGCAATCGAGGACGCTTGAAACGGCATCCCGGGCGCCGAGGACCAGGACCAGCACCGGAGCGTTGTAGAAGATGCTGAACTCCGGATTCTCGAGCGCCGCGAGGAACTCTTCCATCCCGGGACGGGGCTCCGCTCCGATCTTCTCCAGGAGAAGCGGCTTGCAGTAGTCGGATGCCCGCTGCATCAGGTCCCGGTCTCTCACGACCACGAACTGCCAGGGTTGAAATCCGAGAGCGGTCGGTGCCTGGATGCCTGCGGCAATGATCGCCCTGAGGGCCTCATCCGGGACCTCCCGGTCAGTGTAGTTCCTGACGCTCCGGCGTTCCCGGATCACGGAGAAGATCCCGATTGTCTCTGGTTCCGTCATCATACCATCCCCTAAAGATCGCCGGTGATATGTATGTTGGGGAGAAATCGCCGGGGGGGAGGGCCTCGACCTCCTCTCGTCCCGCCTCCGGAGCGCCGGAGCAGGATCCGTCCCTGCAGGATATCGCGCATGCCGCCTAAATTCGCCGCGGGAGCGAAGAAATGGTATATTCTGCCCGGGAACCGGATCGATATGTATTTTATCCCCCTGGAGCACAACCACTACAGCTATCGCATTCCTGTGCCAGAGGAGAATGAAAGATTCATGTAGTGACCGGGCGCCCCGTGACCTGCCGGTGCCCGACGACGGACTTCTCATGGTAAACAACGACCGGAAGGTTCTCTGGTACAACCCGGCTTTCGCGCGGATGCTTGCCGTCCGGCAGGAAGGGATCATCGGGATGGACGCGGGCTCTCTCTTTGATACGCACCTTCTCCCTACCATCGAGGATCAGGACTCGGCACGCATGGTCCGGCAGGCTCTCGAGCACGGCGCGGACCCGCCCACCCTTCTCTGTCGTGCCTGGAGACCCGACGGCACCCTGCGCTGGCTCTCGATATCTCACGTGGCGATCACGGTCTTTGTCGGTCATCGGCTCATCAGGATCCGGGATGCCACAACGGACCTGAATGCGCACCACTTCAAAGCCGCGCTCGAAGCGTCGCCGGTGGTCGTCTTTGCGCAGGACGAGGACCTCCGCTACACCTGGTCGTACAACCAGGAACTGGGACCAGCCGATGCGTTCATCGTCGGTATGCGGGAGGACGAGGCCTTTCCCGAGAACGCCGCGACCCTTACTGCGCTCAAACGCCGGGTCCTTGATACGGGAGAGACCGTGCGGGCAGCGGTGACCATCACCGTTGCAGACGACACTCGCGTCCGGGACCTGACGTTAAAACCCCTTCGAGATGCAGAGGGGAAGGTTGTCGGCATTACCGGCACAGCCTTTGACGTGACCGAAAGGGACCGGGCGGAGGAGGCGCTCCGGAAGAAGACGGACGAGTTGAAGAAACGGATGAACGAACTCCAGTGCCTCTACACCGTCACGCACCTCGTCGAGGTGCCTGGGATAACACTTGACAGGCTCCTGCAGGCGGTTGCCGATACCCTCCCCTCGGGCTGGCAGCATTCGGACGACACCGCGGTGAGGATCCGGATCGATGACCGGGAGTACCGCCGGGGCAGCATGGAAGAGACGCCCTGGAAGCAGGTGGGCCCGATCGTCGTTCATGGCGAAAGGGTCGGCGAGATTGAGGTCCGGTACCTCTGCCAAAAACCGGAAGCGGCTGAAGGGCCGTTCCTGCCGGAAGAGCAGATGCTGCTTGACGCCGTCGCGGAGCGGCTTGGTCGGATCATCGAACGGTTGCAGACGGAGGCGGCGCTCCAGAAGAGCGAGGAGAAGTTCCGGGGGATCGCCCAGCGGAGTTTTGACCTCCTCGTGACGTCCTACCTATCAGGCGGGTTAAATTACGTTTCGCCGGCGACGGAGCGGATACTCGGCTACTCCCCTGATGAGATGGCTGGGACAGCCTGGGAGGATTATATCCTCCCTTCAAGCCTTCCGGTATGGGAGGAGGGGCGCCGGAAGGTGCTCCGGGGCGAACAGGTCGAAGAGATCCAGGTCGAGGGCAGGAGGGAGGACGGGGAGACTGTCATACTGGAGTTAAACGTCTCGCCAATCATCGAGAAGAAGGTCGTGGGGTTCCAGGCCGTCGGCAGGGACATATCCGACCGGATCCTGTACGAGCGGCTCCGGGAGCAGGCTCTCGATATGACCGAGCGCAATATCGCGCAGTTCGCCGTCCTTGCCGACCATGTCCGCCACCCGCTCCAGGTGGTCATGGGGGTTGCGGACCTGCTCGACGACGATGCGGCCGCTGAGAAACTCCGCGAGCAGGTTCGGCGGATCAACGCTCAGATCAGCGAGCTTGACCGCGAGTGGGTGGAGTCCCGGAAGATCCGGGAGTTCCTGAAGCGCTACGAACTCTAAGTCGATCACCGCCGCCGGCGCGGCCTCGTCTCGCGAGGGTGGGCAACGACCTCGCGGATGTCGGCGAGCGGCCCCGGAAGCAGAGAGCCTTTCTTCCCGACGACGTCGGCCGCCCGGATGGTGGCGGCGTGGTAAGTCAGAGCGTAACTCTCTGTGAAGAGGTCCAGCCCGCCCCGGGCAAAGTCGTCGAGCGAGAGCGGAATCGAGATCCCGTCGGTGGACGGGCTGCTCGATACCGGGCAGATGAGCAGGTCCCCGCTCTCCCCTGCTGCAATGACTACTACGGGGCGCACCTTCCCTTCGCCGAGACCCCCGATACGTACGGAGGCCAGAACGACGTCTCCACTGACGTATCGTCCCATCCGGATACTGGTTGACCCCAAAAATCGATAAGGTTGGTGGTGTGCCGGTGGCCAGGCACCATACATCGGGAGAAGCGGGGTTCCCCCAACCCCCGGTGCACCGTTACGGTGCCTGTCCTTTTGCGTTCCCGTTGAATCTCGGGTGCTCGTCACCGAACGCGTTCTGGTTCTTCATCTTCTCTTTTCCGTTTCCGGCATGCCCATTATCCTTCTCCATCTTCTTGTTGCCCGGGTTGATCACGGATACGGCGCCGCTGCCCAGCACCGGGATGTTCCCCTCCTCTGTCGTGACGTTCCCGGTCACGGTCAGGTTGCCGTCACCGGCGTTGAGGTCGAGGTCCGCTCGCCGGTACTTCAGGATGAGCGTGCCGCCGTCCTTCATACAGAAGTTGACTCTCTCGGGCGTTGCGTTCCCGATCCTGAACTCCGAGGGATCCGGCACCGTCACGTTTGCACTGCTTGAATCGCCGAACCCAAGCCATTCCGCAAGGTCGACAAAGATGGTCATGAGACCGTTGCTCTTCTGATTCAGCGTCTTCGGGACAACCTTCACCTCAGCCGACTGCGGGCTGA
This sequence comes from Methanoculleus sp., assembly GCF_035363275.1. NCBI lineage: Archaea > Methanobacteriati > Methanobacteriota > Methanomicrobia > Methanomicrobiales > Methanomicrobiaceae > Methanoculleus > Methanoculleus sp. The sequence continues at coordinate 12,000 of NZ_DAOSET010000049.1, forward strand.
CGGTCACGTTCAGGGTATCGCAGGCGACAGCACCCGTGGCGTTGTTCGCGACCTTTACCGTGACGACATAGGTGCCGGCGGCAGAGTACGTGTAGACGTCCTGTATGGTGCCATTGTAGTCGTCATCCGGCACGATCTCCGGTGCCGTCGTTGCCGTGCTCCAGTTGACGGAGGCGCTCATATTCAGCGCATCGAAAACGTCCGTGTCGTTGTATGTAGCGAGGATGGTGATCGGCTCGCCGGCGAGTGCGATGCGGTCGTCCCCTGCATCGACCGTGAGGGCGGCCTGCACGGCAGGAACCACCAGGAAAAGGGCGATCAGCAGGGAGAAGATTCGGATAGTAGTGTCACGTTTCATGGGTTAACTCGTCTCCGATAGATATTGACGATCCTCTCCTATTTGACCGCATGGAACTTCCCGGTTCAATCAATCACCCGGGCGGTGGTGCGGAGACCGTCCCCTCTACACGGAGCAGCCGGGCGTTGATCGCGACGATCACGGTGCTCGCGCTCATCAGGATCGCGCCGGCCGCCGGGGTGAGGACGATACCGGCGGAGAAGAGGACGCCGGCGGCGAGCGGGATGGCAACGGCATTGTAGCCGGTCGCCCAGAGGAGATTCTCGATCATCTTCCGGTAGGTCTTCTTCGAGAGGGCGATGACCGCCGCGGCGTCCCGGGGGTCGCTCTTCACGAGGACGATATCGGCGCTTTCCACGGCAACGTCGGTCCCCGCCCCGATGGCGATTCCGAGGTCGGCCTCGACAAGTGCGGGGGCGTCGTTGATCCCGTCGCCCACCATTGCCACCCGGTAGCGCTGCTGCACCTCCCGGATCTTTGCGGCCTTCTCGTGGGGCAGGACCCCGGCAAAGAACTCGTCAAGATCGAGTTCCCCCGCCACCCACGCGGCGACGTCTCGGTTGTCGCCGGTGAGCATCATACACCGGACGCCCATCGCTTTGAGCCGGCGGATTGCCTCCGCCGACTCGGGCCGGATGATATCGGCGAGCGCGAGCGCCCCGGTGAGCCGGTCGTCCTCGAGGAGGAAGACGACGGTCTTGCCCTGCCGCTGGAGGCTCTCGACCCGCCTGTCCCCGGCGATACCCTGCTCTGCGAGGTAGCCCGGGCCGACCACCCGGACGATTCGGCCGGCGACTTTTCCCTCGACGCCGACGCCCGGAACTGCCTGGAAATTTTCGACGCGGAGTAGAGAGAGTCCTCGTTCCTTCGCGCTCCTGGCCACGCCCCGGGCAATCGGGTGCTCGGAGTGCGCCTCCACCGATGCCGCCACCCGGACCACGTCCTCCTCCGCCGTGCCGGCGAAGGCGAGGATATCCGTGACCCCGAACCTCCCCGTCGTGAGGGTGCCGGTCTTATCGAAGACAACTGCTGCGAGGTCTTTTGCCCGCTCAAACGCGCTCCGGTCCCGGATCAGGAACCCGGAGCGGGCGGCAAGGGCCGTCGAGACCGCGACCACGAGCGGAACGGCGAGGCCGAGCGCATGGGGGCAGGCGATGACCATCACGGTTGCGGCCCGCTCCACCGCAAACCCGGTCCCTGCCCCGAGGGCGAGCCAGGCCGTAAACGTCACCGCACCGACAGCAAGAGCAATCACGACCAGGAGGAACGCCGCCCGATCTGCGAGGTCCTGGGTCCGGGACCGGCTCTCCTGCGCTTTCCGAACGAGGTCGATCACCTGCGCGAGGTAGGTCTCCGCCCCTGTCTTCCTGACCTCGACGACGACCGAGCCCTCGCCGTTGATCGCGCCGCCGATGACTTCGTCCCCCTGCCGCTTCTTTACCGGTCTCGACTCGCCGGTGAGCATCGCCTCGTTGACGCTCGTTATGCCCTCAACCACCACGCCGTCCACCGGCACCTTCTCCCCGGGCCGGACGAGGACCCGGTCGCCCGGCACGAGACGATCAACGGGCACGTCCTCGGTCCTTTTGTCCCGGACCAGGTGCGCCTCCGCCGGCATGACCCGGACCAGCTCCTCGAGCGCCCTCGACGCACCGAGGACCGAGCGCATCTCGATCCAGTGGCCGAGGAGCATGATGTCTATCAGGGTGGCGAGTTCCCAGAAAAACCCCTCTCCGCTGACGATGCCGAGGACGACTGCCGAACTGTAGACGTAGGCGACGGTGATTGCGACGGCGATGAGTGTCATCATACCGGGCATCCGTGCCCGGAGTTCGGTCACGATGCCGGAGAGAAACGGCCAGCCGCCGTAGAGGTAGACCACGGTCGCAAGAGCGAGGAGGAGATACTCCGAGCCCGGGAATGTGATGGTGATCCCGAGGAGCGCCTGGACCGGCGCTGAGAGGAGGAGGATCGGGACGGTGAGAATGGTCGAGACGACGAATCGCCGCCGGAAGTCCTCGAGAGCGTGATGGCGGGTGCGCGAGCCCCGACCGCCCCCGGGGGGGAGATGCGCTTCCGCGGGCTGGACCCCGTGCCCGTTGTGATCGTGGTTCACATCAACCCCTCTTCCCGGTCCTGCTGCGCGCGGTATTCGCCCATGCCGGCGGATAGCGATCCGGTAAGATGTAAATATACCGACTGCCGCAGGCCGGGGAATGCCGGTTGAAACGGACAGGACGTCCGCAATATGACCATCGGAGGTACCTCGTCTCCCCGAAATGCTCTTCCCGGTCTGTGCGCGCAGTCGCGGTGAGCACGAGGTCCGTGTGGGGCTGCCGCAAAGATGACGGCGATCTCCCGGGAGTATATAAGAAAATATATATATCATGATGCACAGGCATACTACCTACGAACGTGTAAAATCGTTCGACAAAGGCGATAAAATCTAAAATTCCGTCGAATACAAGCTTTAACCGTTTGGCAATAGCGAGAACATTTTATTTGGTATTAAGTATAAAAGTGCCTATAACCTGGAGGGGGTGATTCCGGCAAATGCATGAACATGCGCCTGCATACGGCAATATAACCGCGTTTGCTGCTGTACTGGAGACGCTTGAAGAAGGAGTGCTCGTCATCGGCCCCGACAACCAGATAGCCTGCGCCAACGGGAAACTCCAGCGTATTCTTGGTACCGACCGGGCCGCCCTCAGCGGGGCCGACCCGGATTGGCTCATCCGCCGGACCATCGTCGGAGAGTCGTGCCGGGCCGAGATCCTCGCGTTCCTCGCCGGCCGCTTGCGGTCTGCCGACGTCATATGCAGACCGCAAGCGGCCGGCGACGAGAAGGAACGAGTCCGCTGCTCGTGCAGGGTCGTCGACGAGGGGCCGCTTCCGGGTATGCGGGTCATCCGTCTCTCGCCTGTGCCCTCCCCTTCCGCCGGGGATTCTGTCACCGGCGCCTCCGCCATGACCGGGATAGAGGAACTCCTGCAGGGGAGCGAGAATGGATACCGGTTCCTTGTCGAGAACCTCAACGAAGGCATCGGACTCATCGACAGAGTGGGCGTCGCGGTCTTTGCCAACAAGAGGATTGCCGATATCACCGGCTACCCGGTCAACGAACTGATCGGGATGCCGGTCGGCGCGCTCGTCGATGAGGAGGGTGCTGAGTGTCTGGGAGCATACCTGCAGAGCCTGAGTCAGAACTCGCACGAGGTCTTTGAGATCAATCTCATCCGTAAAGACGGCGCCCGCATCCACACGCTGATGGCGACAACCCCGATCATCGACGCTGACGGCGTCTGCCAGGGGTTCCTCGCCGGGATCCAGGATATCACCCCCTTAAAGCAGCTGGAGGTGCAACTCCGGGAGAGCGAGGAGAAATACCGGTCGCTCGTCGAACACTCGGCCGAGGCGATCTTGATCCACCAGGCCGGGAGGATCGTGTATATCAATCCTGCCGGCATGAAGATGCTCGGCGCTTCGCGCCCGGAGGAGATCGTCGGGAAGGCCATCCTCGATATCGCCCACCCCACATTCCGGGACACCATCAGGTCGGTTATCGCGCGGGACCTCGAGGGGGAAGAGACGCCGATCCTCGAACTGCTGCTCGTCAGGGTTGATGGGACGGCGATCCCCGTCGAGGGGAGGGGCACGGGGCTGCTTTATTCGGGCAAACCCGCGGTCCAGGTGGTTATGCGGGACATCACCCACCGAAAGCAGGCGGAGGAACGGCTGCAGGCAAGCAACCAGTATCTCATGCTGCTTAATCGGATCATCGGCACGTCAGCATCGGCCAGATCGCCAGGCGAACTTCTGGAGACCGCCCTCAACCAGATCCTCGACCTCCTCAACTATGACGGCGGCGCCGTTTGCCGCGCTGGCGCCGGACGGAGAAGGATCACGCTCCCATACGAGCGGAACATGCCGGACGGGTACCTGGAGCTGGCGGAGAGCCTTATGAGCGAGTCGTGCGCCGGGCCCCTTGCCGGCGGCCTGCCCTACTACCTTGAGCAGAACCGGGACCCGAGCACCTCGGCGTCACGTCTCCTCCGTGAACTCGGGTTTGCCGCACTCGCCTGCATCCCGCTCGTTGTCGAGTCCGATGTTTTCGGGGCGCTCCTTATCGGGAGCAGGGACCGGGG
>NZ_DAOSET010000050.1:0-16080 GCF_035363275.1 Methanoculleus sp.
TCCTTGAGCGACTCATCGAAGTTGGGGACGAAGTCGACGGTATTCTTCTCGATATCGGCCAGGAGTTCCTCCGAGATCTTCGTGAGCCTGGCCTCCGTGTATCGCATGGCGGCAGCGGAGTCCCCGTCGATCGACCCGAAGTTCCCCTGGCCGTCCACCAGCATGTAGCGGTAGGAGAAGGGCTGCGCCATCTTCACCAGCGTGTCGTAGATGGCCGAATCGCCGTGAGGATGGTACTTACCCATCACGTCTCCGACAATACGGGCGCTCTTCTTGTAGGGCTTGTCGCTGGTGTTGCCGAGCTCCCGCATGGCGTAGAGGGTGCGGCGGTGAACCGGCTTTAAGCCGTCTCTCGCGTCAGGGATGGCACGGCCGATGATCACGCTCATCGCGTAGTCGATGTAGCATGATTTCATCTCCTCTTCTATGTTGATCGGGACAACCTGATTAGACGTCAAGGTTGTTCACCTCCTTTGCATGCCGGCGGATGAAGTCTCTCCGGGCATCCACATTCTCTCCCATAAGTTTCTCGAATATCTCGTTCGCGTAGACGGCATCCTCGATCTTCACCTGTTTGAGGATCCGGTTCGCCGGGTCCATCGTGGTGCTCCAGAGCTGCCCGGCGTTCATCTCACCAAGACCCTTGTAGCGCTGGATCGTGACGCCCTTCTCGCCCCACTCGGCGGTGATCTCCCGCATCTCCTCCTCGCGGTAGGCGTACTGCTCCTGTTTCCCCCTGGCCACCCGGTAGAGCGGCGGCTGGGCGATGTAGATGTAGCCGTTCTCGATGAGTTCCGGCATATACCGGTAGAAGAACGTGAGGAGGAGCGTCCGGATGTGTGCACCGTCGACATCCGCATCGGTCATCAGAATGATATGATGGTACCGGGCCCTCTCCGCGTCGAAGCTGTCGCCGATCCCGGTGCCGATAGCGGATATCAGCGCCTGGATCTCGGCGTTCTTCAGGATCTTGTGCTCCGACGCCTTCTCGACGTTCAGGATCTTGCCCCGCAGGGGGAGGATCGCCTGGAACTTCCGGTCCCGCCCCTGCTTCGCGGAGCCACCTGCGGAATCTCCTTCCACGATGTAGAGCTCGCTCTTCACCGGGTCCCGTTCCTGGCAATCGGCGAGTTTCCCGGGGAGACCCGCCGACTCCAGCGTGCTCTTCCGCCGGGCGAGCTCGCGGGCGTTCTTTGCGGCTTCCCGGGCCCGAGCGGCCGTCATCGCTTTATCCACGACCACCTGGAGGGTCTTCGGATGCTCCTCGAAATACTCGGTGAGCGACGAGTAGACGAGCGAGTCCACGATGCCCCGGACGTTGCTGTTCCCGAGCCGCATCTTGGTCTGCCCCTCGAACTGCGGGTTCGCGACCCGGGTGCTGATGACGGAGGCAAGCCCCTCCCTGACGTCGTCGCCCTTGACCTGGGCGTCGTTGTTCTTGAGGAGGTTGTTTCTGTGGGCAGCGTTGTTGATTGCCCGGGTGAGGGCGCTCCGGAAGCCCTCGAGGTGCGTCCCGCCCTCCCGGGTGTTCACGCTGTTGACGTAGGTGTAGATCGTCTCCGCGTATGAGTCGTTGTACTGCAGGGCAACCTCGACCTCGACCATGCTCTCGGGGTCGCGTTTCTGGAAGTAGATGACATCGTCGTGGAGGCGTTCCTTCCCCTCGGCGATATGGGCGACGAACTGCCGGATGCCGTCCTCGAAGCAGTAAGTGACCGAGTCCCCGGTGCGCTCGTCCCGGAGGATGATCGTAAGGCCGCTGTTGAGGTAGGCAAGCTCGCGGAGCCGGTGGTCCAGCACATCGTAATCGAACTCGACGGTCTCAAAGATCGACCGGTCGGGCTGGAATGTTATCCGGGTCCCCTGGAGCCGCTCGTAGTCGAGCCGCTGCCCGTTCCGGGCACCGTACCGCTCCTCGTGGCGCACCGCCATCTCGTGCTCGGTCTCCGGGCGGCTCGTGATCGGCTTTGCGACCATGCCCTGCCGGAACTGCATCGTGTAGACGCTGCCGTCCCGGAAGACCGTCGCGTCGAGCCAGCTTGAGAGGGCGTTGACGACTGAGACACCGACACCGTGCAGGCCGCCGGAGACCTGGTAAGTATTTTTATCGAACTTTCCGCCGGCGTGGAGCACGGTGAGGACGATCTCAAGAGCGCTCTTGCCGTACTGGGGCATGAGATCGACCGGGATGCCGCGCCCGTTGTCATCCACCGTGACCGAGCCGTCCCGGTTGATGACCACCAGTATCCGGTCACAGAATCCGGCGAGAGCCTCGTCTACGGCGTTGTCCACAACCTCGTAGACCAGGTGGTGCAGCCCCCGGGTCTCCGTGCTGCCGATGTACATTGCGGGCCGTTCCCGCACGGGCCGTAACCCCTCAAGTACCGTGATGTGGGAAGCATCGTAGGTATCAGTCATTTGTGACCTCCGCTGAACGCGCGGCGTCTTGAATCACAGCAAAACTCACAGTATATATTAGTTGTATGACCACTTATACTGCTCGCCTCTAGGCAATTTCTCGTTTTTGGCCTGTTCTGTCTCTCCACGGTTTGATGAGAGATACCATGTGAACCCGGAAGGCAGCCGGACGTTCGGGCCAAACCCCTGGTCCGTCTCCGGCCGTGAGGAGGGAAGAAGAGTATTCCAGTCAGTCGTACTTCCCGGTATCGGGGTTCTGGATGCCCAGATGCGTATCGATGGCGACCGCGAGCCGGTTGAGGAGTCTCCTGACGTCTGCCGTATCTTCCTTATCCATGATGCCCGGCTGGTGCCAGATCACTGTCTTTCTGAGGCGTTCGACGAGTTCTTCGATCTCGGTTCCCCGGAACTGCTCCGGCACCGTGAGGTCGTTGAGATGATCCGCGGCGCCAAAGAAGGCTTTTTCGGGGGGCAGGCCGAAGTGGCGTGAAAGCAGCATCAGGTTGACGACGAACCCTCTACCGAATTCGCTCTTTTGGGGCATACCTACCCTATGCACCACCGGGTGATATGAACGATCCGATTCGACCCTTGCCCGCCGCCGATCACGGGTGCAGGTAGATCAGGACCGTGGAGAGCACGATGAAGGCAAGCGTCGCGGCAAAGAAGACGACCTCGCCGGCACGGAGGGGCTTTTTTCCGATGTATAGGCCGGCGTTCGCCCCGTAGCCCCGGCAGAGCATGCTCGTGTAGGTGCGCTCGCCCTGCTCGTAGGACCTGATGAAGATCGTCCCGACCGTGTAGCCGACCTGGTGGAGCCTGTAGCGGTAAGGGAGGGTGCGGTCGAGGGGGTCGAAGCACCGGGTCTCCATTGCTGTTCGTATCCTGCCGAACATATCGGCAAAGACGAAGATGTAGCGGACCATCATCCCGAGCGTGAGGGTGAACTCCCGGGGGAGGCCGAGCCTCCCCGCCGCCTCGATCATCTCCTGCATCTTCGTCGTCGATGAGAGCAGGATGATGAACGATACGCTGACGACGAACTTCACCAGGAGGATCGACGCGAACTGCACCGACTCCGCGTAGACCTCGATCCCGAAGGGCAGGGTGGCAATCGTATGAAAGATGTCATAGTATGGGTTTTTTACGAACACCTGAAATCCGATCAGGAAGATCCCGAACGGCAGGATAAGCACGAGCCGCCGGAGGTAGGCCGTCGGCGGGAGGCGCGATGTGGCCCAGAGGGCGATGAAGAGCGCAAAGAGGACGGCGCCGAGCTCGTAGACCTTCGTCGAATACGGCAGGGCCACGATCGCCACGATGGCAGCGAGGGCTACGAGGAGTTTGATCCGTGCGTCCAGCCGGTGGACGAGACTCTCTCTGTAAGCATACTTCTCGATTGCGTAGAGGTCATCGATCATGCTCGTCTCGCGTAGGCGTCGAGGAATGACTTCTTCGCGTCCTCGTACGTGTAGGCCGTATTGATGACGACACCGCTCTCCTGCAACGACCGGATCAGTTTCGGTATGGGCGGCACGTCGAGCCTTGTCCGGGCGAGCAGGTCCGGCCGGGTGAAGACCTCATCAACCGTCCCGGAGGCCACGATCCGTCCCTGGTCCATCACGTAGACGAAGTCCGCCATCTCAGCCACGAGGTCGAGATGGTGAGTCGAGAAGATCACCGTCATGCCGTACTCCTCGGGCAGCCGGTTGACGAACGCCACGAGGTCGGCGACACCCCGGGGATCGAGCCCCGCGGTCGGTTCGTCGAGCACCAGCACCTGCGGCTCCATCGCGAGGATGCCCGCGATGGCGACCCGTTTCTTCTCGCCGCCCGAGAGGTGGTGCGGCACGCGCTCGCGCAGGTCCTCGATCCCGAGGAGGGCGAGCGCCTCTTCGACGCGGTGAGCGACTGTCTCCTTGTCGAGGCCGAGGTTGGTCGGGCCGAACGCGACGTCCTGCTCCACGGTGGGAGAGAAGATCTGGTCGTCGGGGTTCTGGAAGACGATCCCGACGAACTTGCGCACCTCGCGGACGTTCTCCTTCGTGATAGGCTCGCCCCTGACCAGCATCTCGCCGGACGTAGGTTTGAGGATGCCGTTGAAGTGCTTAAAGAGGGTGCTCTTCCCGGCCCCGTTCGGCCCGATGACGGCGATGCGTGACTTCCTCTCCGCAATGAAGTTCACGCTATCGAGAGCGTGGACATTGCCGCGATAGATATGAGTGAGATCGCGGGTCTCGAGCAGGTGCATGATAGCAAAAAGTAGGAGGTTTTTGTGTATTTAGTTATCGGGCCGTGCGGAGATCTTCGCAACACCGAAGACCAGGACGAGTATGAGAAGCGTACCGATCACGACCGCGAGCACTTCCCCGGTCTTATCGAGGCCCGGGATGCTGTAATCGGGCATGAACGCCTCGTATGAGAAGTCGTTCCCGGTCGTGGCGACCACCTGCTCCTCTGCGGCGCCGGCGGCATCTTCGTCGAGTTCATCGCCCATGAACGGCTTTGCTTCATAGATGCTGAAGAACGCGCTCTCGAGCCCGTCCGGGTTTCCGGAGGCGAGGAACGGTGCGGCAACGGCGATCACGAGAGCGATCGCCACACCGATGAGGATGAACTGTTTCGTCTCCATTACGCGCTCACCCCTGTTGGGTGTTCGAGGATATCCGGCCGTGCCGAGGCTATCAGGTAGAGGGCGCCCGCGGTGATGCCTCCCTCAATGAGCCCGATGACCGCATGGTAGAGTCCAAGGCCGATGAGTGCTGGAACCAGCGGGAACGTGCCGGCGATTGCAAGTTCGACTGCACAGAGGATCGCGGAGATGAAGAGAGACGCCCACCCGGCGATGAACGCGGCGGCGTACGCATTCCCTATCACGTTTTTGACGGCAGTGTAACCGTAGTAGCCGACGAATCCGCCGATAACGCCCATGTTGACGATGTTGGCGCCCATGACGGTGATGCCGCCGTCACCGAAGATGACACCCTGGACGAGAAGCACCAGTGTCAGGACGAAGACTCCTGCGTACGGCGAGCCGAGGACGATTGCTGCGAGCGCTGCACCGACCATGTGGCCGCTCGTCCCCCAGGGAATGGGGATGTTCAACGCCTGGATGGCGAAGATGCCTGCTGCGAGCACGGCGACCAGCGGTATCTTCTCCTCCTCCATCGAGCGCCGCGCCCACCGGAGGGCGAGAGCGATGAAGATAAGGGCGATGATCCAGTAGATCAGGGCCTGTCCCATCGGTATAAACGCGTCAGGTATATGCACGATAACACCTTGTGGAGTAGTATTACATCCGGGTATAAATGTATTACTAATCGCGATAGTTCTATTGACCGGTAAGAATCTGACGTACTCCCGATGCGAAAAGTATGCCCATTGCCCTCGCCAATGCCGGTTTCAGGGCGAGCCTGCGAAGCAGGGCGCCCGGCCGGTCCATGTCGCCGTGTTCTACGATCGTTTCGATGAGGTCTTCGTCGTTCAAGGCCCGGCAGAGGCGGTCGATCTCTTCGGGCGTCATCCTCTGCCGCAGTCTGAGCGCTTTCATGCCGATATCGAGTTCTTTTCCGAAGTCTTCCTTCCAGCGCCGCTCGTAGTCCCGGAGACTCGCATCATCGAACGTCCCGCGCGCCACGCACGCCGCCACGACCGCTGCCGCGTGTTTTGCTGACCGGACGCCGGTGTAGACCCCGCCCCCCGATGTGGGTTTTGCGAACCCTGCCGCGTCGCCGACAACGAGCGCCCGGCGGCCGTAGGTCTGCGGCATAACCCCGAGCGGGATGACCCCGCTCACGAGGTGGAGCGAGTTTTCCCCGTAGCGGGCGATGAACCGGTCGAAGTGGTCCTTTGCATGCTCCCGTGCACAGAGCCCGACACGGGCCCGGGTCCCCGAGACCGGGATCACCCACCCGAAGAAGTCGGGCGAGGCGTTGGGGTGCAGCTCCACGTAGCGCGGGTCCATCGTATACGGTACCTCCGCCTGCACCCCGGCGAGGTAGACCTCGGCCCGCCGGAGCCCGAGCATGCGAGCGACGGAACTCCGCGGTCCGTCGGCGGCGATGATGAGGCGATACGGGATCTCCTCGCGCCCGCGGACCCCCCGGGTCAGGATGGAGGAGCCCCGGATGCCTACTACGCTGGTCTTGAGGAGGAACTCGGCCCCGGCATCCGCCGCGCGTTCTGCCATCTCGCGGTCGAGGAGGGACCGGTCCACGACGCAGGCCTTTGTGGTCCGGGCATCAAAGAGGATCTCCCCCCCGAGACCTGAGACCATCCTCGCGCCGGTGACCCTGTTTGTGACCGATCTCTCCGAGACGTCGCACTCGGCAAACGCGGACACAGAGAGGAGTCCCGCGCACTGCACCGGGTAGCCGATCGTCCCGTGCTCCTCGATGCAGAGCGTCGTGAGTCCCTCTTCTGCGCAGGCCCGCGCCGCGGCGCTTCCTGCGGGGCCTGCACCCACTACAACAACATCCCAGACCAGAGTATCATGCCTCGCAGACGTGAGTTTCCGGCCGCCGGCTGCCTGTGGTGCAGGCCGGCGCCTGGTTCCAGACAATAATGGACTTACAGGGGCATAAAAGAGGGTGGGTGAGGGAGGGGTACACGATAGGGAAAGGAGTCGTAAGAAGTTAGGTAGCCGGGCACGAATCGCACTTGAGAGTGCTTGCTTTGTCCCCATGGAAGGCTGCATGTCGGATCTAGTCTCCGAAACCGGAGGGACGGAAACTTCCAGATCACAATCGACAACTATCTGGAATTCAAAGGGATTTGCTTTCAATTGCAACGACTAGAAGGATACGTCAACAAAATTCCGTATACTGGACCGTGGTGGATATCGCAAGAGGGGGAGGGGTTGCAGGGGAGGGGGGAGACCCCCCTCCCCTGTCCCCACCCCCCAGACGCGATACTCGATGGAAATCCGTGCATGGGTTCGCAACGCTCTGGGGAACAAAAGTTCATAAGGCAGTGTTGAGAGCCCAGCAGGCTTCTTTCGTGATCGATCAGAAGACAGAAGCACGAGCACTACTGACCTTCCCTCCACCTGTGCAGATCAGCGATACTGGTATCACCTGCCGCCCCCGCCTGCTCTCATAGCTGTGTATTTGACGGATCATACCCCAACTAATACGAAATGCCTGATATACGGGAGTTCAAGTGGAAGCAGTGCCTGGTCGTGCGCGCCGACATCAAGATGAGCTGCGGCAAGAAGTGTGCGCAGATCGCCCACGCCGCCATCGGAGCCTACGAGAAGGCCGATAAAATCGCGAAGAAGGCCTGGCTTGACGAGGGGCAGAAGAAGGTGGTGCTGAAGGTGACGGCTGAGCGGCAGCTCTTTGAACTCAAGACGATCGCAGAGCGGGCGGGCATTCCCGCATCGATCATCCAGGACGCCGGGATGACCGAGATCCCGCCGGGGACCGTGACGGCGCTCGGTCTCGGGCCCGCGCGTGCCGAAGACCTCGACCGGATCACCGGCGACCTCTCCCTGCTATGATGCCCTCGCCCTATCCTCTCGAAGAGGAACTGGGGATGCGCTACTACGCGTCCGTTACCCCCGGTATCGGCGGGCGGCTCCGCTCAAGCCCCGAGGACTTCATCGTCGAAGAGTTGCCGCTCCCGATCAGCGATCCGAACGGCCCCTATCTCATCTGCCGGCTCACCAAGACGAACTGGGAACTCCAGCGGGCGGTCAAGGAGATTGCAAAACGGCTCGGCATCAGCCACCGGCGGATCGCCTGGGCGGGGACCAAGGACAAGAACGCGGTGACCACTCAGTTCATATCGATCTACGATGTTACGCCCGAAGCGGTCGGGCAGGTTCACCTCAAGGATATCACGCTCGAGGTCGTCGGGCGGTCGCAGCACTCGCTCATCCTCGGGTGCCTCGCGGGGAACCGGTTCGATATCACGATCCGGGACTGCATCCCAGAAGACCTCGCCGAGCGGGTGGAGGCGGTGACAGCGGTCGCGGCTCGCGGGGTGCCGAACTACTACGGGCTGCAGCGGTTCGGTGTCGTTCGGCCGGTCACTCACCTCGTCGGCGAGAGGATCCTCAAGGGCGACTACGAAGGCGCCGTGGCCACCTACGTCGGCCGGGCCTACCCCCGCGAGTCTGAGGCGGTGCGACAGGCCCGGACCCGGTTCGCCGAGACCCGGGATCCACGAGCGGCACTCGCCGACCTCCCCGTCCAGATGACCTACGAGCGGTCGATGGTAAACCACCTCGTCGCGAACCCCGGCGACTACGCCGGTGCGCTCCGGGTCCTTCCCCCGAAACTCCTCTCGCTCCTCGTGAGCGCGTTCCAGTCGTATCTCTTCAACTGCGCGCTCTCCTCCCGCATCGAGGCCGGCCTCACGCTGACCGAGCCGGAGGCCGGCGACCGGTTGCTCTTCTCGAACGGCCGCGAAGATATCGTCTCCGCGCGGAACCGGCAGGCGGCCCTGCTGCAGATCCGCCGCGGCCGGTGCCGGATCGCCCTCTTCATATCCGGCGCAGAACCGGTGACTTCGCACGGGCCGATGGATGAGATCATGCAGGACCTGATGCAGAAGTCGGGGGTCAACGCCGGAGACTTTGAGCGCGCCTCCCGGTTCGTGGCGACGAAGTTCGCCGGGGTTCTCCGGCCGATCAGCCTCTCTGCCGACGTGCAGGCGGAGATATCGGACACGAGTGTCCGGCTCCGGTTCACGCTTCCCCCCGGCCATTACGCGACGACGGTCTGCCGGGAGTACATGAAGGCGGATCCCTACATGATGATATAAGAGTGCGGGGCCCCTAGGCCCCGTAGAGCACATCCCACTCCGTGACCAGGTTGCTCCCGCACATGTAGTGGCGTTTCAAGGAGAGCCGGAACATCTCTTCTTCGGTCTCGATATGCATGCCGCCGACGAGCGACGGGGTGTCGGCACCGCCGACGATGAACGGCAGGTGGATCAGGCGGATCTCGTCCACGAGGCGGTGGTTTAACATGGACCAGTTCAGTGTCGGCCCCCCCTCGATCATCATCCGGCGGACGCCGTAGTCTCTCGCCAGGACCCGCATCAGTTCCGGCAGGTCGACCTCGTCTGCTCCCGCGATAACGACGTCGACGCCGGCTGCTCGGAGCCGGGCTACCCGTTCCGCTGGTGCAGCCTCGCTGGCGGCGACGACCGTTCTGGCATCTGGCCCGAGGACGTTTGCATCCGGCGGGATATCCGCCTGGCTGGTCGGGATGACGCGGAGCGGGCTTTTCCCCTCGACCAGCCGGACCGTCAGGAATGAGTTGTCGATTCTGATCGTGTTTGCTCCGACCATGATGGCGTCGCATACCGCCCGGGTCTGGTGAAGGAGGATCTCGGTCTCGGGGGCCATATACTTCATGAGGATCTTACTCGAGGCTCCACGCTTCAGGGTGAGTTTCCCGTCGACGGTGATCTCCGACATCATGAGGACATGCGGCCTGTCGTTATCTGGCATTGAATTTCCTTGTGATCTATCTGGTGGGAGCGGTTATGAATCTGGTGATTCCAAAACGTATGTGATTCGCCCGGTTCTGGATGCATTGCTGTGTCAGCCGGGCGGATATACCGATAGCGGTCAATGCCCGGTCCCGGTCCGGGGAGAGGCCTGACCGGTTTCATGCCGGTCCCCTTTGCCCACGCAAAGGTTAAACTCTTTACGGGCTGATAAAATATGCGATGAATATAACCTCGCTGCGGCCGAAATTCATCAAATATACGGAGCCAATCGCGTCGTTTTTTGCACACCTGGGCGTTACGCCGAACCAGGTCTCGATGCTCGCCGTGCTCTTTGGCCTTTCATGCGCACTCGCCTTCACCCAGCGCTACTTTCTCGCAGGCGCTCTGCTGCTGATCGTCTCGGCAGTCCTTGATCTGGTGGACGGCAGCGTCGCCCGGAAAAATCATACGGAGAGCAAATTCGGGGCAGTCTTCGATTGGGTTGCCGATAAATACGTCGATGCGGCGGTCATCCTCGGCGTCGGGTTCTCCGGCATCCCTATCGTCAGCCACCTCGTAGATGTCCCGGCGGGCACCGATTTCGGCATCGTGGGGCTGGCGCTCTTCGGGTCCCTGATCAACACCTTCATCAAACCGGTCACATATGCGGAGATCGGCTACAGCGAGAGGATCGCCGGGAAGATCGAGGATCCCCTCGAGGGGGTCGGCTTCTTCGGGAGGCCCGAGACGATCCTTGTGCTGGTGCTCGGCGGCGTGACCGGGTACATCTGGGTCGCGGTTCTCCTCATCGCGGTCTGCACGAATCTCTCTGCGGTCCAGCGGATCTTCTACCTTTACCGGGAGTACTCCTGACGGGAAGGCCGGGAGTCTTCTGATCTCTTCTTTCTTCAGTCTGGCGGGGGTAGAAGATCCGCCGGCAAGCAACGAGACCCGCGCCGCCGCCGTCGGGGTGGTCTGTGGGGTGCGGTTCAGCCCTGGGATTGCCCTCTGATGGCCGACTCGCTGATCCCGGTCTGCAACGGGAACAATGTCTTCCGGTGAGGGCGAGAGCCCGGCCGGAATTCTCGCGCGGTTCGTCCCGGGACTAGGGTTCGGATCTCCGGGAGTTTGGCCGGACGATCTGCTCCACCTCGCTGCGATAAAGCCGGTAGAGGCTGTCGGCGAGGGTGCCGAGTTCGGGGAGGATCCTGAAGAGGGCGTAGGCGAGGATCACGAGAAAGACCAGTGCCCCGAGTTCGGCCATGACGTTGTGCGCCCAGAAGAAACTCTCGTACCCGAACTCGCCGTTGCCGGCAATCTCCGGGAGGTACGGGAACCACTGCTCGGCGTAAGCCGTGATCACAAAGACGTTTCTCACGATATTCAGGATGTAGATCGTCGGGAAGACCAGGAGAAAACCGGCGATCTTCTGCCTCGTCGTCGACCGCACACCCCAGGCAACCCCGAGCATGATCGCGATGCTCTGGATGCCGGTACAGGCGAGGATGATCTCGGTCCGGAACCCGTTGCGCTCCATCAGGTTCCATGCCTCGATGTTCACGGGATACCCGACCGCCGCCAGCGCTACGGACGTCTCTCCCACGACCGTTGCGATCAGCCAGTCCCCGAGCGCCGGTATGTAGCCGAAGGGGGCGTATACCAGGAACGCTACGGCCGCTATCGTCGAGAGCTGTATCACCCGGGGGTCGTCATGGAGCAGGTTTTTCACGGTGATAAAGAGAAACGGAACTGCAAGAAGGGCTATCGTCGGGTACATAAAGTTATTTATGGAGAAGTAGTAGGGGAGCTCGAGAAAGAGGTATCCGACGATGCTTGCCCACCCGGCGACGGCGAAGTACTTCCGGAACCGGCCCGGGATCAGGAAGGCCAGAAAGCAGATGCAGGAGATCAGCACCAGGTAATCCTTCATCCATTATCGTTCGATGTACCCGACATTAAATCATTTGTACGCCCGATCCGGTCGAGCATCTCCGGCTGCGCAGTCCTGGCCGCCCGGCGTGAACCCCCACGCTCCCGGGCGGCGACTTCCCGCTCCGCCCTGTTATCCCCACAAGTTAATTTTGATCGGTATCCCATTCATTATAATGATGTTTTGTCCCCAGTGCAAAGGCCTGATGATATCGTCCGGTGGTCAGCTGAAATGCAAAAAGTGCGGATATATCCGGGAGATCGAGGTCAATGATCGGTTGAAGAAGACGGACAAGCGCATCGAGAAAGAGATCACCATCGTCGACGAAGAAGATAAGGTGGCAACGCTCCCGACGGCGAGCATCAAGTGCCCGGAGTGTGAATGCACGACGGCGTACTGGTGGCTGCGCCAGCTGCGGGCGGCAGATGAAAGCGAGGTCAGGTTCTTCCGCTGCACCGCCTGCGGGAAGACGTGGCGCGAGTATGATTGATCAGGCTGGAACTGCATCCTGTTGCCCCTCCGGGGCTTATTCTTCCTTCTGGCCGGAGTGGTGCATACCGCTTCGGTATCCTCCCGGTCGTAGACGATTTGACTCTCCTCTCGATGCCGTCCTTTTTCCTCAAAGGGGTATGCCCCTGTTCACAAGTGCATCCGGTATCCGCAACGTTCCGTGACATTCTACGTCGTTTCAGCCATTATGCGTACGGGGCCGTCACCGGTCACCAGTACAGACCGGGTATCCCGTGCCAGGTCTCGCTAAGAGCACGGAGCACCAGGAGTTTCATGGGCGTCGGGTGTTCTGGCGGCAACGGGAGCCCGGGCTCCCGCCGCGGCCACCTGTTTATAATAAAGTAGGTCCTGAGACGTTCCGCCGTGCTCTCGGTGATGATCGCGAGGTCGGCAGCCAGCCACTCATGCTCATGCCCCACGTATGCTTGAGGACATAGAACTCCCGCGGCGAACCCCGCAGGCCCGGTTCATCCCCACATGCATGGGGAACTCGCGACGTCGGGGTGGTCCGGGGCCTGAGGGGCCGGTTCATCCCCACATGCATGGGGAACTCGAAGCCTCAATATGGATCGTCCGCGCAACCCGCGGTTCATCCCCACATGCATGGGGAACTCACCGCCGCGTCCTCGTCATCGGACCAGGCGTCCGGTTCATCCCCACATGCATGGGGAACTCTCTTCTTCTTATCCCCGGAAGGATGGCTCCTTCCACCCGGGTCACCGCCCCTGGAGGAAAGCTCTCTTTTACCGAAAAAGGGTATGCCAATACTCTCATCACACTACCATATCACGGTTCTGGTGCCGCCCGGGCACGTACAAAAAACAGGCAGGATAGGCTGAGCGGGTCTTCGACAAGACGGGCAGCTTGGTTGCAGGGGGGCGGTGCCGCACCGGACCTTCCGCACATCTCTCCGCCCCGCCGCAACCCGTGACGCACGGCAGGAACCCTGCCCTCCCCCCGCGCGCGTTCTCCGGGACAGCTCACCCCCACCTCCACGCTCTCTCCGGGTACGAATCCACCACTCTCCGGGTATAAATCCGCCACACTGCCCGTAATATCTACGCATACCCCAAACCTCCGCCTCTCCCGATGAAGTCCCGGCATCCGTCCCTGAGAGGCACCCTTTTTCGCTCGATCCGCCTCTCCAACCAGAATGTTGATATATAATATTCATTATTAATAATGTATAATAGGAGTAGTCGGATGGCTGAAAATTTCGATGTCAAACTCGAGGAGGCGAAATACTACACTCCCGAGGCCAGCTGCAAGGAGCACTCCTGGATCGGCGACTACAACCGGACCTACCAGGAGTTCCTTGCGAACCCCGACCTGTTCTGGGACAGCGTCGCCAGGGAACTTGAATGGTTCCAGCCCTGGGACCGGGTGAAAGAGTGGGAGTACCCGTACGCAAAGTGGTTCATCAACGGGAAGCTCAACATCACCCACAACTGCCTGGACCGCCACGCCCACAGCCAGCGTCGCAACAAGGTCGCAATCATGTGGCGGGGGGAGAACGAGGACGAAGAGCGGACCTACACCTACCGCCAGCTTCTGCAGGCCGTCTGCCAGTTCGCGAACGGCCTCTCGCGCCTCGGCGTCGGGAAGGGCGACCGGGTCTGCATCTACATGCCGGTGGTACCCGAGCAGGTCATAGCAATGCTCGCCTGCGCCCGCCTCGGAGCGATCCACTCGGTCGTCTTCGGTGGGTTCGGCGTCAGCGCACTCAACCAGCGTATCACGGGCATCAACGCGAAGGTGGTCGTCACCGCCGATGTCGGCTACCGGCGCGGCAAGGCAATCCCGCTCAAG
Source organism: Methanoculleus sp. (assembly GCF_035363275.1). NCBI lineage: Archaea > Methanobacteriati > Methanobacteriota > Methanomicrobia > Methanomicrobiales > Methanomicrobiaceae > Methanoculleus > Methanoculleus sp. The sequence goes on from NZ_DAOSET010000050.1 coordinate 14,111, forward strand.
AACATCGTAGAGGAGGCGGTTGTCAACGCCCCGAGCGTCGAGCGGATCGTCGTTCTCCGGCGCGATGACGACAAGCCCGTTGAACTCCATCCCGAGATCGAGGTGGATTACTACGAGCTGATGGATGGCGTGGAGCGGGAATGCCCGGCCGAACCGATGGATGCCGAAGACCCGCTCTTCATCCTGTATACGAGCGGCACCACCGGAAGTCCGAAAGGCATCGTCCACACCTGCGGCGGCTACACCGTCGGGGCCTACTACTCGACGAAGTACGTCTTCGATGTCAAGGACAGCGACATCTACTGGTGCACCGCCGACCCCGGCTGGATCACCGGTCACAGTTACTGCGTCTACGGCCCGCTCCTGAACGGCACCACCTGCCTCCTCACGGAAGCAACCCCCGACTACCCGACCCCGGGCACCTACTGGAACCTCATCGAGGAGTACGGTGTCACCATCTTCTACACCGCTCCGACCGCCATCCGTATGTTCATGCGGGTGGGTGAAGAGTGGCCGAACCGCTACAACCTCTCGTCGCTCCGGGTGCTCGGTTCCGTCGGCGAGCCGCTCAACCCGGAAGCGTTCGAGTGGTTCTACCGCGTCATCGGCAAAGACCGGTGCCCGATCATGGACACCTGGTGGCAGACCGAGACCGGGATGCACATGGTGACCACGATGATGGGCGAACCCATGCGCCCGGGATTCGTGGGGAAGTCGCTCCCGGGCGTCGTCGCGGACGTTGTCGATATGGCGGGCAACCCGGTCCCGCCGGGCACCGGCGGCCTCCTGGTCATCAAGGAGCCGTGGCCGTCGATGATGCGGACGATCTGGAACGATGATGATCGATACCGCAAGTACTGGCACACCGTCCCGGGCTGCTACACCGCGGCAGACCTTGCGGTGAAGGACAAGGACGGCTACATCATGGTCATCGGGCGGTCCGACGACCTGATCGTCGTCGCCGGGCACAACATCGGCACCGCGGAGGTCGAGAGCGCGCTCGTCTCCCATGATACGGTGGCGGAAGCGGCGGTCATCGGAAAGCCCGACGCCCTGAAGGGGAACACCATCAAGGCCTTCGTCATCCTCAAGAACGGCCGCGAGCCCGGCGAGAAGCTGAAGAACGACCTCGTCTACCATGTCCGGATGACGCTCGGGCCCATCGCCATACCGTCCGAGATCGACTTCGTCCAGTCGCTCCCCAAGACCCGGAGCGGCAAGATCATGAGACGGGTCTTAAAAGCGCAGGAATTAGGTATGGACCCCGGGGACATCTCAACCCTGGAGGAATAGACAACCAACTCTTTATATACTCTTTTAAATATGTTATAAATATGAATGAGCGTAAACCAGAGGAGTCCCTCAAGATAGAAAATATCGTTGCTTCGGCGAAAGTGACGGATTCTCTTGATCTCCCCTCTCTTGCCTCCCAGCTGAAGGATGCGGAATACAATAAAAAACGATTCCCTGGCGTCGTTCTCCGGATGCAGGACCCGAAAATTGCCGCGCTCGTCTTTGGTTCCGGAAAGGTCGTCCTGACCGGCGCAAAGAGCATCGACAGCCTCTCACGCGGTCTGCAGATCCTGGGCGACCAGCTGCGGGCACTCGGTATCGATATCCCGGCACCTGAAGACCTGACCTACAAGATCCAGAACATCGTCACGTCCGCAGACCTCGGGACGCCGATCAACTTAAACAAGATCGCCGTGGGGTTCAACCTGGACAAGATCGAGTACGAGCCCGAGCAGTTCCCCGGGCTCGTATACCGACTCGACGATCCAAAGGTGGTCGTCCTCCTCTTTGGGTCCGGCAAACTGATCATCACCGGCGGCAAAGTGCCCGAAGATGCCAGGCGGGCGGTGCAGCGGATCCTCTCCGAACTCTCCAACCTCGGGCTCATCTGAACCCATGTTCTGCTTTTTGGACCGTAAGGGCCGTAAGGGCCGTCGGTCTTCAGCCGTAAGGGCCGT
>NZ_DAOSET010000051.1:0-15775 GCF_035363275.1 Methanoculleus sp.
GTCCCGACGGAGAAGCCTCGTCCCATGAGGTCGGCGGAGAGGTATCAAAGCCCCGGAGGGGGCGGCGACCTTTTGCCGCGGGTACCGGTTCAGGCCCGGAAGGGAGCAGACTTACCGTGGACGTTCGGCGCCCATGGGGTTGCGGGGTGGAGGAGGGATGCAGCGGTGAATGCTTGTGCGTACGGTCGACCGAGGACGCGTCCCCAACGGCGATCTCCATGGCAAAAGTAACGATTCTTGGGGCTACAGGGAACGTCGGCATGTTTGCGGCCCACACCATATCCGAGATACCCTACGTCAGCGATATGCTGCTCGTCGGGCGACCCGGACGCGAAGATTTTCTCGCGGGCTGCTGCCGTGACCTATCCGATTCATTTGCTGCACGGGGCACCGACGTCCGGATCTCGCACAGCACCAATCTCCGCGACGCCGAAGGCTCGGACATCGTCATCTGCACGGCAGGCGTACCCCGCCGGCCGGGACAGGACCGAAACGATCTCGCCTTCGAGAACGCAAAGATCACCGCCGAGACCGCCGAGACCATCAGCCAGTCTTCGCCCGACACCATCTTCTTTCTCGTGACAAACCCCGTCGACGTCATGACCGCCGTCGCCCTGAAGTATTCGGGGTTCAAGCCGCGGCAGGTCTTCGGCCTCGGGACGCATCTTGACTCGATGCGCTTAAAGTCCCTGATCGCCCGGTACTTCCGGGTCCACGTCAGCGAGGTGCATACCCGTATCATCGGCGAGCACGGCGAGAGCATGGTCCCGCTCTGGTCGGCGACGACGATCGGCGGCATCCGGATCAGCAACCTGCCCACGTTCTCGGGGCTGCCCGTACAGGAGATCATCGATACGGTCCGCACGAGCGGCGAGGCGATCATCAGGGATAAAGGCTCTACCGTCTACGGGCCGGGGGAGGCTATTGCAACCCTCGTTCAGACGATCCTCGGGAACGAAAACCGGATCCTCACCGTCTCAAGTCACATCGCGGGTGAGGTCCACGGGATCGGCGACGTCTGCATCGGCGTGCCTGCCCGGATCAATCGTGACGGTGTCTTCCCGGTTCCGCTCAATCTCGAAGTGGACGAGGTCGCCGGGTTTGCGGAGTCGGTCAAAAAGATCCGCAAGGTCACCGCCGAAGTGCTGGAACGGCTCGAAGAGGCCCGTTAAGCGGGGAAAAGTGGGTATCGGGAATCCACTCAGACAAGTGTGGATTCTATGATCTCGGCGCTTCCGACACCTTCAAGGCCCTGGAGCGCTTTTTCGACCTCATCGGGAGCCCCGGCTTTGTCGGCGACGACGATGGCGGCTTTCAGCGCCACGAGACCGAAGCCGATCGGCTCTTCCCTGATATCATCGACCGGGACGGCCGCCCTGACCGCCGCCTTGAGCGCTTCGCGGTCGACGTCGGGGGACTCGGGCATGATCTTCACGATTAAGGCTACGTTGCCCATGATTATGGCCCCTGGAACCCGCACTTCGAACACGTATAGGCTATGCTCTGCTCCCTGCACCGGTAGCACCTGTTGATCCTCTGGCCGCAGACCGGGCACGAGAACCCGGTAGAGCCTTCTTCGGCCAGCGTGGCATTGCAGGAGGTACATCGCTCGCTTGCTATCATCATCGTTTCCTCGAAAGTTAACCTATCATATCTCCCCCGGAGCAGTTAAAATCTCGGATCGAGAAGAGTCCCGATGACGGTCTCGTCGCGGAGGGCCTGGCGGAGACGGTCGGAGTGCCTGCCGTTGACCACCCGTGCCACGAGACCGTGCTCGAAGACGAATCGGATGAACGTAGGATCGACCTCGTCGGAGATGATGCCCGGGTCCTCGACCCGCGAGAGGAGTCTCCGGCGGTGGTGAATGCCGTCGACCGACTTGAGGAGGAGGAGGTCGGCCGAGAGTTCCTTCGCGACCCAGGCGGCGATGGTGTCGGAGGTGACGTTCCAGGAATGGGGGAGGGGGTCGGCCTCGCGGAGAGCGCAGTAGGGGAGGAGGACCGTCGTCTCCGCCGGAAGCGCGAGGATGGGTGTCGCCGGGACGCCGTGCGAGGCGATGTACCACCCGAACTGCTCCATGCCGGCGATCGCCATCCAGTGGGCGGGGGTCTCCGGGACGGCGAGACGCCGGACGAGTTCGACGAATTTTCCGCCGCCGGGCACAATCAGCACCGGGCGCCCGACCTCATGGAAGACCTCGATCAGGGAGGCGACCCGGTCAAAGAGGCTTCCGCCCACCTTGACGACCAGGGGGGGTGCAGGCGTACTCATATCGCCCTGTTATTTAACCGGGGGCTACATAACCCTGTGTATGCGCCGGATCGCCGCCGCCGTCCTGCTCCTCTGCCTCTTCGCCGGCACCGCCGGCGGCGTTGCGATCGTCGAGTTCTGCCCGGACCCCTATCTTGCCGGCGACCTCGACGAGTACCTGGTTCTCGAGGGGGAGGGGGTGCTCGACGGCTACGTTCTCTCGGACGGCGAGGGCGGCTACCGGTTCCCGCCGGGGACCCGGATCGACGGGCGGCTGGTGGTCGCGCGAAGCGGCCCCGCATTCGAAGAGACCCACGGTTACCCGCCCGACTTCGAGATGGAGGGGCGGACGGAACGCATACCGGACGTGATCCCGAACGGGAACCTCCTGATGGCGAACGCAGCCGACGAGCTCCTCCTCTACCGGGGAACCACCCTCGTCCAGAAAGTCGCCTGGCCCGCCGACGTCCACCCCCGGCAGGGACAGGTCCACTACCTCGAGGGAGAGGTCTGGGACCCGCGCCCGCTCAGCCTTGGCCAGTCCCGCCTCGCGTCTGAAACGTTCGAGGAGGTCGCGGTGACCGCGTTCGTCGCCCCGGACTCTTCGTATGAGGTCTTCTCGGCGGTCGTCGCGGGAGCGGAGCGCGAGATCCTGGCAAACGTCTACGAGTTCACCGACGAAAAGATGGCCGAAGACCTCATCCTCGCTCGCGGACGGGGCGTGGCCGTGACCGTCCTTCTCGAGGGCGGGCCGGTGGGCGGCGTCTCCTCCGAAGGGAGGGCGGTCGCAGGCGCCCTCAACCGGAGCGGCATCCCGGTCCTCTCGATGGGGACGACCGATGCCGGCCACGCGAAGTACCGCTACGACCATGCGAAGTACCTCGTCGTCGATGCCGGGACGGTCCTCGTCGGGAGCGAGAACTTCAAGCCCGGCGGTTACCCGGCGCCGGGGCTGCAGGGCAACCGCGGGTGGGGGGTCACGCTTGAGGACCCGGGGCTCGCCGCCTACTTCCGGGAGGTCTTTCTCTTCGACGCGGCGGGCGGGGATATCGTCCCGCTCGAGGGGACGGCGGCGGAACTCCGCACGCCCTGGGCACCCCCCTACACGGTGGAGTTCGGCGTCTGCCGCGCGGAGGGGGCGCGGGTGACCCCGGTCCTCTCCCCCGACACGAGCGCCCTCATCCTCGACCTGATCGCGGGGGCACAGGAGAGCATCGCGATCGAGCAGGCCTACATCACGAACGAGACCGCACTGGAACTCAACCCCTACCTCGCGGCCGCGATCGACGCCTCCCGGCGGGGGGTTACGGTCCGGGTGCTCCTTGACTCCGTCTGGTTCAACACCGAGGGCCGTGCGGACAACGACGAGATGGTCGGGGTCATCAACCGGATCGCCGCGGCCGAAGGGCTCCCGCTCGAAGCCCGGCTCGCGGATCTGGAGGCGAACAACCTGGCAAAGATCCACAACAAGGGGGTCGTCGTCGACGGCCGGGCGGTCCTGGTCAGCAGCATCAACTGGAACGCCAACTCGCCGGCGTTCAACCGGGAGGCAGGGGTGATCATCGAGCACCCGGGAGTTGCGGCATATTACGCCCGGGTCTTCGACGACGACTGGAACGCCGCCGGGGTGGGCGATCCGGGCGGCGCATCCGGTCCGGATCGGCTCAAAATAGTGGCGGCGGTGTGCATCCTCGCCGGGCTTACGGGGCTCTACCTCTACCGGCGGCGGCGCACGTAAGCGGCCTCACCGTCTTCCGGTAAGGTCGGCGGAGCGGCAGACGTCGCAGATGGTGATCGCCCCTTCGCCCGAGGCGACGGCGGAGACCCACCGCTCGATGACCATCTCGAGGGCACCGGGGAAGTCGTTCCGGGAAAAACCGCGCTTCCGGTTCATGTACTGGGAGATCGCGGCCCTGCTGATCCCGAGGCGCTTGGAAGCCTCGCTCTGGCTCAGCCCGCGCTCGTTCACCAGGCGGTAGACCATCTCGGCACGCATCTGTGGGAGGAGCATCCGGGCGAGGGTGTCGCAGCGCATGATGTCGCAGGAAGGCGGCTCGGTCATTGCGCGGACACCGCCTGGGACTCTTTGTATTCGTAGAGGATCTGCCGGGCGTCGCGGAAGTTGAACTTCTCCACGATCATATCGTTATCTTTGAGCCTCTTTAAGGCGTAGCGGACGGTGCGGGGTGCGAGGCTGCTGAGACGGACGAGCTCCTTGTGGGTCAGGGCACCCCCGTCCTCGAGCAGCAGGAGGATCTTCCGGGAAGACGGGGGCAGGTTCACATCATCCATGGGGAATAGTTAACGCTGTTAACATATCAAACTGACGGATGTTATAACCCGGCGAACCCATACGATATCTATGCTCGAACAGCAGGAGAAAACAGCCCTCGTCGTGCTGGTATGCGTCGTCGGGATCGTGCTTGCGGCGCACCTCCTCTTTGACGCCGTCGGCCGGCCGATGGTGGCGGCTCCCTACTCCGAGGAGGTCCCGGACGGGGCGCTGGTCCTCCTCGAAGGAAGGGTCGAGGAGGTCAGGAGAACCTCGACCGGCGGACACCTGGTCCTCACCGTCAACGGCACCTCCGTCTTTCTCCCGCAGGACGTGGCCGTAGCGCTCGAACTCGGTGAGGACGAGAACGTAACCCTCTACGGGATCGCCCAGACCTACCGCGGGAAGCGGGAGGTCGTGGTCTCCTCCGCCGCGGATGTCAGGATCGTGAAATGACCTACTTCGTCCCGGTATAGAAGATATCGGCTCCCCCGTCGTCGCCCCCGATCCGGGGCCGTACGTGCCGGGATCTCCCGGAACTCTGCTCCTCCCGTTCGGTCGCCGGTTCAGGCTTCTCCCGGGCGGGCGCCGGGGTCTCGTCGGGCCTCTTCTTCCTCGCCCCCTCCACGCCGCTCCCGGCGGGGAGGTCTCCGTCGTTGATCCGCACGTTCGGCATACAGGAGGATCGTCGGGCCCGGTATATGACACCTTGGATCCACCGCCGGCCTGCAGAAGAGAGAAAATCCGGAAAGCATTTCATCCTGGAACGAAAAATGGGATCATCGACAGAGCGGCAATGATCCGGGAAAAGATGGCCGTTGCGGCGATGGACCAGAGTGGCGCGGAGGACTACCCGCTCTCCGCCGTCCCGGACGGGGCCCGGCAGGGGTTCTGGCCGATCACCCTGGTGCTGCTCGGGTTCACCTTCTTCTCCGCCACGATGTGGGGCGGCGCAAGCCTCGGGGTTGCGTTCCGGTTCTGGCCCGATCTTGCGGCGATCATCCTCTGCGGGAATGCAATCCTCGCCGTCTACGTCGCCGGCCTCAGCTATGTCGGCTTCAGGAGCGGCCTCTCCACCGTCCTCACCGCCCGGTTCGCCTTCGGGAACGCAGGCAGCCGGTGGTGCGACGCCCTCCTCGGCCTCACCCAGATCGGCTGGTACGCCTGGGGGACCGCGACGATCGCGATCGTCCTCGTCCGCCTCCTCGGCCTCGACCCGGGACTGCAGGCGCCCCTGATGATCGTCTTCGGGCTCGGTTTCTGCCTGACGGCGTATATCGGTTGCCGGGGGCTTGCCGCCCTCTCGCGGGTCGCGGTCCCGGCGATGCTCCTCCTCATCGCCGCAAGCGTCACGATCGCCCTCCGGGACGCCGGAGACGCCGCCGGCCCCCTCATGACAGGCAGCCTCACGGTCGCCGAAGGCCTCACCATCGTCGTCGGCACCTTCGTCTCCGGGGGGACCCAGGTCGCCAACTGGACGCGCTTTGCCGGGTCGGCCCGGACCGCGGTCGGCTCATCGATCCTTGCATTCTTCTTCGGGAACGGGCTGATGATCGCTGTCGGCGCCGTCGGCGCAGTCGTCTACGGCCTCGACGACATCGTCGAGGTGCTGGCGGTCCAGGGCATTCTCTCCGCCGGAATTCTCCTCCTCTTCTTAAACATCTGGACGACCCAGGACAACACCATCTACAACGTTTCCGTCGCCGGATGCCACTTCTTCCGGACCGAACGGCGACGGCTGATCACCTTCGCCGGCGCCGGCGCCGGGACCCTGCTCGCGCTCTTCGGGATGTACGACTTACTGATCCCGTATATGGTCATGATGGGAGTGCTCATCCCCCCGCTCGGCGGGGTGATCATGGCCGACTTCTTCGTCCGCCACCGGGGCCGCTACCCCGTGCTCAACGAAACGGCCGCCCTCCGGTTCAACCGGCAGGGGCTCGCCGCCTACGCCGCAGGCTCTCTCGCCGCCCTCGTGATCCCGGGAATCCCTCCGGTGAACGGGATCGTCGCCGCATTCCTTCTCTACGCCTGCCTGGTCCGGTTCACATGAACCGTTCGAACCGGTCGCGGGAAACCCGGCAGATCGGGCAGGTCTCGGGCGGCTCGTTCCTCGCACAGAGGTAGCCGCAGACCCGGCACCGCCAGACCGGGTAGTTCAGGCCTCCGGGGGCCGGGCCGGCCGTGGCGCGCTCTTCCTTTGCTCGCCGTCGTTCCGCCGGCGGCGGGCGCCGTTCCGGGACGGGGGCGGCGGCGGAGAGGCCGGCCTCCACCTCGGCGTTGACGTAGAGAGCGCAGTAGCAGGCCGCGTACTCGGCGATATCGGGGTCCCGGTAATCGCAGGGGCAGATGATGTCGAGGTCGTCCTCCCGGTTCCCGGAGGCGAGCCGGCAGGGGCAGGATATGTAGCCGTACCGCCCCCGGTTGGCGAGCAGGCCCCGGACAAGGCCCCGGGTGAACTCCTCATCAGGGTTGATGTGGTAACCGCCGGCCTCCGCCTCCTCGACAAGGCCCTGTATGAAGCGGTCGACCTCCTCGTCGCTCGCCGCGTCAGGCACCGACCGCCTCCCGGATCTCCTGCTCCTGGAACCCCACGATCGCCTTCGCGTCGTTGACGACGAGCGTCGGGAACGAGAGCCGCGGGTTCCAGCGTTCGACCTCACGGACCACGCGGTCCCGCTCCGCCCCCGTGAGCAGGTCCACGTAGACGTACGAGAACTCGACGCGGAGGCCGGTGAGGAACTTCTTCGTGTCGGCGCACCACCCACAGGTGCTCAGGGCGTAGAGAATCACCTTGCCGCGATCCTCTCCGGGCACATGCTGCATACCGGTCATGATCACTCCCGTTTCGAGGGCCGATGGTAAGTAGTTTGTCCCCGCTCCGGGGAGGGCGGGGACTACCCTCCCTCAAAGAGAAGAAAGAGGCCGGCACCGTCGCCGCCGGCCGCGAGCGTGACTCCGGCGAGGCCGAACTTGCGCCGGTAGAACCGGAGCCTCCGCTCGGAGAGCGCCTCGCAACCCGGGATCCGGAGCCCGACTGCATCCCCCTCGCGCCGGAGGGAGAGCCGGATCTCGCGAGACCCGGCAGCCACCATATCCTCGAGGACACCGACGACCTCGTCGCAGAACCGCTCCCGGTCGATCGACACCGGCGGAAGGGGGTCCTCGGTCTCGACGGAGAGGCAGATGCCCTCAAAGAGCGGGAGGTAGGCGAGCCGGCAGACCAGCTCCGCCCGGTAGGCTGCCGGGTCGTCGGCCGCCTCGATGAACGCTTCGTCCGAGAACGGGCACGACGAGACCCCGGCAACGAGATTCCGGAGCAGCGGCGGGAGGTCGACGACGGAGAGGCTGACGGTGTCCTGGTAGCCCATGATCATGCTCATGAAGTCGGTGAGGAGGCGGTCGGCCCGGCGGAGGAGCGATGCCTCGACGACGTGGTTGAGCCGGTCGCCCGCGAAATGAGCCTCGATCCGCTGGATCACCTGGACGGCCTTGAGGACGAGCTGGACCTCGAGCTTCTCCCCCGCCCGGAACTCGTCGGCGAACCGCGAGAACTCCGCCAGGAACTCGTCGATCCGGTCGGATTCGAGCAGTTCCTGGTAGCGCCGGGCCTCTTCGGCCTCGCCGAGGTCGTCCAGGCGGTAGACGAGGGCGTAGAGGCGGCCCGCGATCACGGCAAAGAGCCGATTGGCCTCCTGGAGCAGGTCGACGGCGTGCTCCAGGGAGTCGTCGAGCCGATGCCGGTCGAAGGTCCCGATGCCGGAGAGTCTCTCCGCCTCTCCCTTGAGCCGGTCGAGGAGCCCCGGCATCGCTGCGGCCGGGATGCTCCTCCCGTGGCCGGGGCAGCAGAGGCTCACCGGTTCGCGGGAGAGGATCCACCGGACCCGTTCGATCGAGGCAAGCAGCGCCGGGTGATCCCACCCGGCAAGCCCGGCGACACCGGGGCTCGCCGCAAAGAGGAGATCGCCGATGAAGAGGAGGCCGCCGAAGCGGATGCAGATGCTGTCGGGCGAATGGCCCGGGGTATGGTAGACCACAAGGGCATCCCCGGAGGGAAGGGGGACCTGCTGCCGGTAAAGGACGATCCCGCCGTTCGTCTCCAGGGTCTCGCGGTCGCGCCCGGCAAGAAGCGGGAGGCCGACCGGGAGCGGCTCGATCTCCCACCCCATGATCTCCGCAACCGTCCGGGCCGGATCGCCGGACTCGAGCGCCCTGGCACCCTCCTCCGCCGCAGCGATGGTGAGGTCCGGGAGGGAGCGGAACCGCCGGTCCCGGGTGGCCTGGTAACAGTGGTCGGCGTGGCAGTGGGTGATGAGGAGGAAGACCGACCGTGGGGTCTCCCCGAGGCTCTCCTCCACGAGCGCGAGGATCCGGTCCATCTGCGCGGCGTCCGCCCCCGTGTCGACGATCAGGATCTCGCCGGGTGTCCGGATGAAGTAGGCGTTCGAGCAGGTAACGTCCGGTTTCCGGAGAAAAGGGTAGATCTCGGCGCCGATGGTCCCCGGCACCGGCTGCCATCGCTGGTCTTCGAGCATTCCGCAACACCCTGGCTGATGGAGGAGTATTGGAACGGAAAGGAGAAAAACCAGCCGGATATCGCCCACGGTGCCGTGCCTGGATAACGCTTATCCCGCCGTGCGGAAAGAGGAGGGGGTGTGAAGAGAGGAGATGATCGTCGGAAGATATGCACGGATCCTGGCCGCGCTCGTGCTCGCCGCGTGGATCTGCGGCACCGCCGCGGCGCAGCAGGATCCGTGGTGCCGGTGGCGGTAGGCACCGTCACCGCCGGTCCACGATCCGCTTCGGCCGGCCGGGCGCCCGGTGGAGTTCGAGTCCTCCCGGCGGCGTGACGGCGCAGACGATCTGCAGGGATCCGTCCTCGTAGGCCTCTACAAGGGCCGGGACCGACCGGAAGAGGGTGGAACGAAAGGTCTCCTCGACCTCCCCGGGGTCGGCGCCGGCCGGGTCGTGAGACTCCATGCTCACCCGGAGGACGGTCTCCCCCGCCTCGTCGCCGCCGTAGATGAACGCCTCGTACTCCCCGTTCAGCGATGCCATATGCTCGGGCGCAAAGACCGCCGCCTCCACGTCCACCCGGTTGAGCGGGACCCCGGCGACCAGGACCGTCTCCGCCTCGCGCCGGGGATTCTCGATCCGCATATGCGTCCGCCCGCACCCGCACCGCTCCCGGGAGACGACCGAGCAGGTATCCTCCGTGTCGTAGTTGATGAGGAGCGTCCCCGCCCTCCTGCCGGGTTCAAGGAGCGTCGTATAGACCAGCCGGCCGGTCTCGCCGTCCCGGACGAACCGCTCCATCCGGGGATCGTAGAGGTCGAAGTGAACCAGATCCTCGGGAACGTGGAGCCCGGCCTGGCGGGTGCACTCGCCGCACATCGTCCCCTCGGTGCTCCCGTAGGTGTTGTAGACCGGGCAGCCCCAGACCTCCTCCAGGTAGCGCCTCGATGCCGGGGCGAAGCTCTCGCCCCCGACGATGAGGCGCTTGATGCCCGCCTCCTCGGGCGGGTGCCCTTCCGCCTCCATCCGGCGGGCGAGCCGGAGGAGTTTGAAGACGCTCCCGATCACCGCCGTCGGGCGGTAGTGCGCCATCACCCGGACCGGGAAGGTACATTTCCCCTCCGGGATGACCGTCACCCCGAGGTCCCGGGCGGCGAGCGTCATGGTGTTCGCCCCGACGTTCATCCCGTAGGAGGCGCAGACGATCACCCGGTCGCCGGCGAGAAAGCCCTGCGAGACGAAGAGCCGGGCGTACTTCCCGGCATACCGCTCCCAGTCCTCCCAGGTGAGGAAGAAACTCTTCGGGACCCCGCTCGTCCCGGAGGTCTCGTTGACCGTGAAGACCGCATCCCAGGGGACGCTCTTAAAGCAGAACTCAGTGGTGTTCGGAGGCTGGTAGCGCCGGATCGTCGCTCCCGAGATGATGGGGAGGTCGCGGAGGCCCTCGTGATCCCGGATCGTCTCCGGGCGGATCTTATGCCGTTCGAACCACCGGCGGTAGAAGGGGGAATGCTCCGCCGCGTACCGGACGGTGGCGTGGATCCTCTCGTCGACGAGCGCGTCAAGGTCTGCTCGTGCGAGCGTCTCCACCGCCGGGTTGTAGTACCGATCGCCTGTCATCCGGGCGGGATAGACGCCCGGGATAAAATAGGTGCCGGGGGTCAGAGTGCCCAGGCAGGAATATCAAGGGGGACCCCGAGCGCCCAGAGGACGATCGTGTAGAGGCAGACCATCCAGAGCACGACCCCGACGATGTCAAGCGCCCAGCCGGACCGGAGGAGGTCTTTTGCCGAGATGTAGCCGCTCCCGAAGGCGACGGCGTTCGGGGGCGTGGCGACCGGGAGCATGAACCCGATCGAGGCGCAGACCGCGGCGGTCATCATCAGGACGATCGGGTTGACCCCCATACTGATGGCCGCGATCGCCATGATCGGCATCAGAATGGCGGCGATAGCAGTGTTCGAGGCGATCTCGCCCGAAAAAACGACTCCCAGCGCCACAATCAGGATCAGGAGGACGATCGGGAGCCCGTTGATGAGGGTGAGCGACTCGACGATCGTCGTGGCAAGCCCGCTCTCCAGGAACCCGTTCGAGAGGGCGATACCCCCGCCGAAGAGGAGCAGGATGCCCCAGGGGATCTTCACGGCCCACACCCAGTTCATCGTGAAGACGCCCTTCTTCGCGTCGACCGGGAGGACGAAGAGGAGAAGCGCCCCGAAGATCGCAATCGTGGAGTCCTTGATCCCGGGGAAGATCATATCAAGGCCCGGGATGATGATCCCATCGATCTCTTTTGTCTGCTCGAAGATCCAGGCAAGGGCGGTTAGAAGAAAGACGAACAGCGTCCACCGCTCCCCCTTAGAGATCGGGCCGAGTTTCCCGAGCTCCTCGCGGATGATTCCCCCGGCGCCCGGCAGGGTCGACCTCATCTCACGGTACGGCCCCTCGACGAGCCAGAGCCAGGCGAGGAAGAGGAAGATCGCTGCAAACGGAACACCGAACTTCATCCAGGAGAAGAAATCGATGGGGGGCGCGTCGGGAAAGATCGTCGCGAGCTGGGCGATGAAGATCCCGTTCGGGGGTGTGCCGATGATCGTCGCAATTCCCCCGATGCTCGCGGCGTAGGGGATGCCGATGATCAAGCATTTTGCAAGCGCCTGTTCTCCCCTGTCGAAACCTTCAAGCGATTTATCGGCGCCGGGGAGGATCGTCAGGATGATCGCGACCGCGATCGGGATCATCATCATGGCCGTTGCCGTGTTCGAGATCCACATCGAAAGGAACCCGGTGGCGACCATGAACCCGAGCACCAGGCGGCGCGGGCTCGTCCCCACGACCCGGATGATCTGGAGAGCGATCCGCCGGTGCAGGCCCCACCGCTGCATCGACATCGCGATGATGAACCCGCCGAGGAAGAGGAAGATCACTTCGTTGCCGTAGGATTCCGCCACCTTCACCGGGGAGAGAACCCCGAGCGCCGGGAAGAGGACCAGCGGGAACAGGGCGGTCGCCTCCAGGGGGACGACGCCGGTAACCCAGAAGAGGACCATAAGGATGGTGACTGCCGCAACCGCCTGCGCCTCGGGCGCAAGGACGGCGGGATCGATGGGGATCGCCAGGATCACGAAGAAGATGAGGAACGATGCGATGATGAAAGCGACCCTTCTCATTCTCAAACGTGGGAGAAGAAATTATTTAAGTGTAAGGAATTGGAAGTCAACCGGGTTTGGAGGAGAATAATCGAAAAAGGCACTTTCAAGCCGCCCGTCTCCCGACGGCGATCCCTGCCGCACCCGTCGGGGGACGGGAACCAACGACCGGCGATACCGAGAGGGCCGCAGTGACGGTGCGTCGATGTACCCGGGCGGACCGGACCCCCAGCACACAACCTATATCAGCAGAATCAGCACACGGGATAGCATGACACCAGAGTGGATCCGCAGGCGAGGCTTCATCGTCCTCCTCGCCGTCTGCCTTCTTGCCCTCTGTGCCGGAGAGGCCGGGGCCCGCGGGCCGGGGATCAACGACATCCAGCCCTACGATACGATCTTCGTCTACGAAGAGGGGCTCGATCTCACGCAGCTCCGGAACGCGACCACGAACAACCCCATCACGGCGCTCCAGAAGTACCAGGACAACGACCCCGACCGGGGGGTCACGAAGAGTATCCCGGTCGCTGACGACACCGACTTCGAGGTCCAGGATATCCTCCTCACCGGCGGGGAGTACGGTCCCTACTACGCGTTCAACCCCACCGACGGGAGGACGGCGCTCGTCTTCATCCGCGAGCCGACGATCTACCTCGACGTGGTGCTCGCGAACCCCTACCACAACGAGCCCCTGACCGGACTCACCGTCTCGTCGAACACCAGGATAGCGTTCCGCATAGCCTCCCCCGACGTCGGTTCCTTCTACCGGGCCGGCGGCGTCTACCCGGCGATGGTCGACATCGTGCTCACCCACCCGGGCGGTGCGGAGACCACCGCCATCGGCGGGATCAGCCTTGCCGGGTTAAACATCAGTTCGACGCGGTTCTACACCGACGACCCCGGCATGCCCGGTGCGATCCCGCTCTCCGGCCTCCGTGAGCAGGGGACGTACACTGCCCGGGCCGTATGGAGAACGCCGGCAGCCTTCGACGCCTACGCCGCCGACACCGAACCCGTGACGTTCACCGTCGGCAACCGCGTCGGGATCGATACCGGGACGCTGACACCCACGCCGACGGTGACCGCGACGACGGTCCCGGCAACCCCCACGCCGACAACCGCAGCCCCGACGACCTCGCCCACGACCGCACCGACGGAGACGGCGACAACGGCACCGACCGGGACCGCGACGACGGCTCCGGCAACCCCCACGCCGACCACGGCCCCGCTCCCGGCAGCGCTGGCCGTCGCGGCCCTCGCCGTCGCTCTCATCGGCAGGCGCAGGTAAGAGAATCAGCAGAACCGGCAGCCGCAGCCGCCGGCCGCGTCCCGGATCCGGCGGAGGGCGGCGGCCGCCCACCTCCCGACACCCGGGTCGGGGTCTTCGAGAGCCCGGATGAGCGCCGGGGCCGCCCGTCCGTCCCCGATCATCCCGAGGGTGTAGGCCGCCCACATCCGGAGGCGGGGGTCGGGGTCTTCGAGCGCGGCAAGGAGCCCCGGAAGGGCGGCCGGCCCGAGGGCAGAAAGGGCCCTTGCCGCCTCCATCCGGTCGGCGGTCGCACCGTCGCGAAGGATGCGGATCAGGCTTTCCGTCACGGCGACTCGTTCCCTTTCGTCTCCCGCTCCTCTTCGGCGAAGATCTCGTCCAGGCCCACGTAGATCGGGAAGACCTCGTGGACCCCCGCGAGGAGGAAGACCCGGTAGACGTCGGGCTGGACCGAGCAGAGCGCCATCTCCCCGTCCACCACACGCAGGTCGCGGAGCTTCTTCAGAAGCACCCGGAGACCGCTGCTGCTCATGTAGGCCGCCTTCTCCAGGTTCAAGAGTATCCGCTTCCCGCCGCGCGCCAGCACCCCGGAGAGCGCCGAATCCAGGTTTTCTGCCGATTCCGCATCGATTCTGCCGTCGACCGATACGATCGCCGTATCGTCCCGCTCGCTGACCGAAACGTCCATGGCTCTTCTCTTGGCGCGTGAGGGAAAAAGCAGCTCGTTTTGCACCGGGCCCGCGCCCGTCAAAAATTGGTTAGTGGGTCTGCCGGTAGTAGTCCCACGCATCGACTACAGTACCGTTGGCAAAGATACAGACGCCGTACTCGCTGCCGTCGGGGTTCTGCCGGGTCTCGTAGGCATGGCCCTGCTCTATGCACCAGACCGCGGCCGGGTCCGCCATGCCGGCCATTCCGCCGCACGAGGAGCAGGCCCACGGGACGGCGATGATCTCGACCGGCGTCCCCCACTGCTGGATGGTCATGACGCCCTCCTTCACCTCCCCGACAAAGGTGATCCGCATCCCGTCGACGCGGTAGCGCTCTTCAAGCCCAAACGGGAGGTAGTGCTCGCCGCCATCGGCGACGATCCCGTAGAACCCACCCTCAAGGTCGACGTAGGTGACCGTCCCGGTCGTTGCGACGAAGGTCGCGTTCCCCGCCGTATCGATGGCGAGGACCTTGACCGGCGTCCCCCACTGCTGGATGGTCGCGACGTCCTCCTGCACCTCCAGAACAAAGGTCACGTTCAGGCCGTCGATCAGCCGGGCCTCATCGAGACCGAGCGGGAGGTAGTGCCGGCCGTCATCGGCGACGATCCCGTAGAACCCGCCCTCGAGGTCGATGTAGGTGACCGTGCCGTTCCCGGAGACGAGCATGACGCCGTCGATCCGCTCGATGGAGCGCAGCTCTACCGCCGTTCCCCACATCTGGATCCCCGCGCCGCCGTCCAGGACGTCGGCGCTGAAGGCCACCCGGAGACCGTCGGTCCGGTACTCCTCCGGGAGGTTCTCTGGCAGGAAACGCCGGCCGTCATCGGTGATAAGCCCATAGAACCCGCCCTCGAGATCGATATACGTGACCGTGGCGTTCGCTGCAACCGTCCGGCGGGTATCGGCCGCCTCGATCTCGACAATCTCGACCGGTGTCCCCCACTGCTGGAGGGTCACGGTATCCTTGAGGACGTCGGCGACGAACCTGACCCGGAGGCCGTCCTGCTGGTACTCCGCCGGGAGGTTTACGGGGAGGTAGCGTCCGCCGCCGGCGGTGATCCCGTAGAACCCGCCCTCGAGGTCGACGTAGGTGACCGTGCCGTTCCCGGAGACACGGTCGGCCGGCCCGTCCTCTCCCCCGGCGGCCATGCACCCGCAGGCGATGACGGCCCCGATCAGCGTGAGGAAGACGACCATGTAGTTTGGATATGAACCCGTCATAGGCATCAACACCGATACGTTCTCCCCCCGGAGGTAAGTAGATTGCCTTAACTACGAAGGGATTCGGACTTATCTGCAGGAAGAGGCCGTATGCCGGGTCGAAAAAAAAGGGGATGCGAGTCCCGGTCAAGAGACCGGAACAACCCGGAGAGCGTCAGCGTCCCCCGACGCCGCCGCCGCCAAACCCGCCGCCGCCACCGAAGGACCCGCCGCCCCCGAACCCTCCGGAACCACCGCTCGACGGCGGGGAGTAGAGGACGATGGGAGCAAAGATCACCGGCATGTTCGAGTAGAGCGGCACCCCGACATCCGGGAGGCTGATATTCAGGTTCTTCATCGCCTGCTCGACCTTATCGCCGAGGCCGAGCGCCGTCCCGTAGACCAGCCA
>NZ_DAOSET010000052.1:0-15685 GCF_035363275.1 Methanoculleus sp.
AAGAGGTCCCCTCCCGCGAAGAAGAGCGCGCCGGAGAGGGCGATGAAGATCAGGTAGGCGAGGACGTAGAAGTTCTGCGCCGTGGTGACGACGGCCCGCTCCTTCTCGAAGAGTTTGCCGACGTCGTAGAAGGGCTGCAGGAGCGGCGGCCCGACTCTTCCCTGCATCCGCGCGGTGATCTTGCGGTCGATGCCTGCGATGAGGCCGCCGGCTATGGGCGCGAGGATGAGGAAGAGGACTGCGCCGATGAGCCAGTTCATAGGGCCACCCCCGCAAGGACCCATGATGCAAGGATCAGGGCGATGCAGACCACCGCCCCCGGCCGGAAGAGCCGTGCCTCGCCGAAGTACTCGGTGAGGTAGTAGTTCCGCGTCTGGACTTCCCGGGTCAGGCCGAGGGAGCCTGCGAAGTGCAGGTCCGGCGTCGCGGGCCTCCCACCCATGTAGGCCGGGAGGTGTCTCGCGGTCCTCTTGAAGAGGAGGAACGAGACCGGGAGGATCAGCAAGAGAGCCATCATCAGGAGCATGATGGCGATGTTCGCCTGCGCGAGGTTCGCCGTAACCCCGTAGATGGCGAGGACGTAGGGCTCAATCAGCGTCGAGGAGATGACCGGGAAGAGGAGGACGGCCGCTACCACGAGGCCGGTGATGATGTAGAGGGGAGCCCAGGATTCCTCGAAGAATCCCTTCTCGACCTTCTCCTGGTTCCGGGTGACCGCGACGAGTTTACCCATCCACTTCGCCCAGAAGAAGACCGTGACGGCGCTCCCGTAGGCGAGGATGGCGATGAAGATCAGGCCGAAGGGAACCTGGACGAACGCCTCGATCGCCGCCCACTTGGAGACCAGCATACCGAACGGCGCAAGGAACATCCCGGCGATCCCGATGAACATCATCACCGCCATCTTCGGCATCCGGACGATCAGGCCTTCCATGTCCTCGATGTTGCGGCTCCCGATCCGGTGCTCGATCGCCCCGGTCCCGAGGAAGAGGAGCGACTTCGCGACGGCGTGGAAGACGATCAGGAGGATCGCCGCCCAGACAAGCATGTAGGTCCCGACACCTGCACAGGCGGCTATCAGGCCGAGGTTCGCTATCGTCGAGTAGGCGAGGACCGATTTCGCGTCGCTCTGGGATATCGCTATCGCGGACGCAACCAGGAAGGTCACTCCGCCGACGAGGCCGATGGAGAACCCGGCGAACGTTCCGGCAAAGACCGGCGAGAACCGGACCAGGATGTAGACACCGGCCTTGACCATGGTGCTCGAGTGGAGCAGGGCCGAGACCGGTGTCGGGGCCACCATCGCCCCGAGGAGCCAGGAGGAGAAGGGCATCAGCGCAGCCTTCGTGATCCCGGCAAACCCTATCAGGACGGCCGGGATCAGGACGACGGCCGCGTCGGAGGAGGCGAGCACCCGGGCGAGATCGATCCCGCCGCTCGTCGCCTCGGTTGCGGCGAGGAAGATGAGCGCGACGACGAAGGCGACCCCGCCGAGGAGGTTCATCACCAGAGCGCGGAAGGCGTTCTTCGTTGCTTCCTCGGTCTCCGAGTAGCCGATCAGCAGGAAGGAGCTGATGGTGGTGACTTCCCAGAAGAAGAAGACCCACATGAGGTTATTGGAGAAGACCAGGCCGAACATCGCGGCAAGGAAGGCAAAGATGACGAAGAAGAAGAACGTCTGCCGGTCGCGCACCTCCGGGTGGTGATGGTGATACGTCTCCATGTACCTGACCGCATACACCGCGATCAGGCTCCCGATGAGCCCTATGATGAGGGCCATGATGATGGAGAACTGGTCGATGAAGAGGTTGTTGACCGCATGAAGGTTCCCCGAGAACGTTGTCTCGAGGTAGACCACCAGCGCCGCCTGGATGACGGCCAGCACGATTGCCAGGTAGTTCCTGAACTTTGCGCCCATGTAAATGATGAAGAGCGCGAGACCCATCTCGATGGCCACCATGGCGAGGCTGACTGTCTCCGACGGCGCGGCAAAGTAGACCGCGCCCTCGAATGCATACCGCATAAGCAGGTATATCGACGCCCCGCCGATAGCGAGAGCTGAGAGGGCGACCACCGCGTACCGCAATGCCGTCCGCTTCACGAACAACAAAAGACATGCGACGAGGATGGGGAACAGTATAAGAAAGAGCAGCGTCTGCAACTATTGTCCCTCGTAGGGTAACTATGCCCTACTGACATAATTAATCATTCTAAATGGGCACCCGGCGGTATCGGTCGGCGCACGTCCGGCACCGCTGCATCCCGGGTCACGGGAGGGGTGGCCGACCGGAAGACCGCGAAGACGCTCGTTTTCGCTTCTACTCCGGCCTGCACGGCAGCACACCCCGCACGCCCCCTTCATGCTCGCCGGGAGCGTCCCCGCGGTAGCGCGGGATGAAGTGGATATGGACGTGCATGACGTTCTGGCCTGCCGCCTCCCCGACGTTGACGCCGATGTTGTAGCCGTCGGGGTGCCGTTCACGATCGGTGAATTCCCTGCAGCCGTCGATGAGCCGCGCCAGAGCCATCCTCTCCTCGTCGGTCGTATCGAAGTAACTCGCCACATGCCGGAACGGGATCACAAGCAGGTGGCCGGGGCTGACCGGGTGGATGTCATAGCGGGCGTAGCAGAGGTCGTTTTCAAGAACAATATCTTCCGGGGCCGGGTTGCAGAACGGGCATGGCATGGCCTCTGCTCTTGTCCGGATAACTCATGAGGGTTTGGGCCGGGCCGCTCTCAGCCGAGCAGGCGGGCGAGGAGTTTTCCGACGAGGCCCCGAGAGAGGGCGATGGCGTGCTCGGTGCAGATCTCGTGGCAACAGTAGCACCGGATGCAGCGCGCAGGGTCAATCGTCGCCTTGCCCTCCGTGACGACGATCGCGTGTGCCGGGCATATCCGCTCGCATTTCCCACAGCCGATGCAGGCCGGCGCGTTCACGCCGGGGCGGGGGGCATAGATTCTCCCGAACCGCTGGACGACGGCGAGCATCACCCGCCGCCAGACGCCCGTCCTGCTCCCGGCGTAGGTCGAGGGTTTCCGGAAGTCCGGGACCGCGAACTTCTCGGGGTCGTCGCCGACCGTCCGGACTGCCTCCGGGTCGAGAAGTCCGCGCGCGGCCGCGCTTCTCGTGCTCCCGATCTCGAGCGGGTCCATGCCGATGAGCCGCGCGAGGACGGTATCCACGGCCGAGTAGTCGCTTCCGGCGAGGATCACCCCGATCCTGCGCGGGCTGCCGGCCTGGGGGCCGTCCCCCTCCATTCCGACAACTGCGTCCACGACCTGGAGCCGGGGCTTCATGCACTCGTTGAGGTCGACGAGCATCCTCCCGAAGGCGTACTCGTCCTGGAACCGGAAGTGGAAGACCGGTTTCTCAAGTCCCGGGATGAGCCCGAAGAGGTTCTTCGCCGCCCCGGTCATCCGGGTCCACATGTGGGTTTTTACCTTCGAGACGACCACGATCGCGTCGGCCTCGACGGCCGGGGTGATGATCGGGAACTGTTTCATCGTCTCCCCCTCCGGGAACGGGACGATCGCTGAGTCGGTATCGTAGTTCAGGACGGCGCCGGTCTCTTCCGCTACCGCTGCAAACCCGCTACGCGAATACGCCCGCCGCAGGTTCGCCTCGCTGTAGATGATCCCGGCTCCCGGGCTGTCGCCGATGACGACCCGGCACCCGTGCTCGATGAGGAGCCGGGCGACGGCAGCAACGACCGTCGGGTGGGTGGTGACGCACCGATCCGGCTCCTGACCCTGCAGGAGGTTGGGTTTGAGGAGGACCTGTTGCCCCGGCGCAACGAACCTCCCGATGCCGCCGGCAAGGTCGACCGCGCGGCGGACGGCGAGATCGACCCTTTCCGGTGTATAATCGTCGCATCGAACGACGGCGACGGTCGCATCCCGCCCGTCCGGCTGCACCACTTCACTCCTCCCCGAGGCGGCCGAGCGCCTCTTTTGCCGCGAGCATCGCCGCCCCCTGCTTTGTCCGCGCCTCCCCCTCGCCGAGAGGCGTCCCCCCGACGGCCACCCGGGCGGCCCAGACCGGGCAGCTCCCGGGCCCGGTCTGGCGGAAGGCGTACTCGAGGCCGCCGAGATTCTCCCGGGCGACGAACTCCTGGAGCCTCCCCCGGTAGTTCCTGTGGACGTCGCACTCCGCGATCTCGCTCTCGAAGATCGCGAGCACTACCTCCCGGGCAGCATCGAGGCCGCGGTCGAGGTAGATGGCGCCGATCAGGGCTTCGAACGCGTCGGCGATGATCGAGTCGGTCGGTGCCTGCCCCCGTCTCCTGATGACCCCATCGATGCCGAGACCCTGCCGCCGCACGATCTCGGCGAGTTTTGTGTTCCTCGTCACCTGGAGCCTCCGGTTCATCTCCCCCGGCGGGAGAACGTACCCGGTGTAGAGGTGGTCGGCGATGACGAAGTCGAGGACGTAGTTCCCGAGAAACTCAAGCCGCTCGTTGTCGTCGACCACCGTTACCGGGTACTCCCCGCCGTTCGCGTACGACCGGTGGGTCAGCGCCCGGTCGTAGAGGGGAAGGGCCGTATCGCGGACGTCGGTGAGCCCGAACGGTGGGCGGGCGAGGAGTGCTCGTACCTCCGCCTCCCGGTCACGGCTGAGGGGGAGCTCCGGGCGTCCGCGAGGCTCCTGCCCGAGGAGGCCGCCGGTACGAAGTTTTTCCCAGATGGTGGAGAGTCTCATGGTCGTTCGATACAGAGCATCTTGCTGCTCTTGCTGCTATAAAATGGCTTATGTCCAGTTGGATAAATCTTTGCCGAAGCCGGGGCCCGGGAAACCTTTTCGTCACCGGAAAATAGATCTCTATTCGTGAAACAGTCCGTAGCAGGTGAGGCGGGCGGCAGCGTCTACCTGGACATCGAGTTTGGCTACGTCTACGGCACCTGCCGGAGGGTCATGATGCCGATCGAGATAGGAGCGGTTGCCCACCGGCCGGAGGACGACAGCGTCCGCTATACGGGCGAACAGTTTCGCTACGATATCGATGTCGAGATCTGGAAGAAGGTGACCGACTCATGCGGCAAGACCGTCGGTGTCGCAACGACCGTGGCGAATATGGGCCATGAGGAGTACGGGAAGGTCTACGACCACGCGTTCCGGGTTCGGGAGAGCGAGATGCCGGCAGCACGGGCTACCGCCCGGCATGCGTCCGCCGACCTCCGCTCCTTCATGGAATCGGTTCTTTCGACGGGGGATATCGGTGAAGTAGTGGTCTTTGCGGCGGATATGGAGAAGAGAGCCTTCAGGACCGCGGGGGTCTCGCTCGACGGGTGCATGCTCACCGACCTCCAGAGGGAGATCCGGCGGCGTTTTGAGATGAAGCAGGTCCTCTCCCTCGACCGCCTCTCCCGCCTCATCGATTTTCGTGCCGACGGCTCCGTCGTCGCCTCGACTCATTTCCGCTACCCCGTTCCCGATGAGTACCGCCACCTCCTGAACGTTCACCGGGGGATGGGCGACGCCGTCCGGACATTCCTGCTCGCGCGGGAGTTCCAGGAGAGGCTCCCCGCTCTCGAGGCGCGGGTCCGGTCCCTGGTGGAGACCTGCGAGAGTGAGGGGTGACGGTTCATCCCCGGTGCTCGGACCCTGTCAGCAGAACGGTGCGCCACTTCTCTCTTGCCGCACAGAACGGTCCGGCGCTGGTTCAGCTAGTTCGGCTGCCTCCTGAATCAGCGTACGCGGTCCGGTCAGGAGGACATCGATCTCCGTGCCCGGCAGGATCTTCCCGGTCCCTGCGGGGACGTGAAGGCAGGCGTTCGCGCGGACCGCCGTCATCTGCGTCCCGGCTTTCCGGGGCAGGGGGGTGGCGGTGTACCGGCCCCCGGTCCGGGATACCGTCAGGAGGATGAACTCGTCGAACCCGGGATCGGCCAGGATCGCACCGTCGAGCCGGGCACGGAGGGTCTCCGGGGGCGGGGCATAAAACCCCCACGTCGCGAGCAGGGGGAGGAGAAGTTCCCGTACCGCGGCCATGGCGGCGATTGGGTATCCCGGCACCCCGATGACCGGTTTGCCGTCGACTTTTCCGATGATCGAGGGTTTTCCCGGTTTCATGGCGATACCGTGGACAAGCACCTCCCCGAGGTCGCCGATGACGCCGGCGGTGAAGTCCCGGGTGCCTGCCGACGATCCGGCGGAGACCAGGAGGAGATCGTTCTCCCGGATGCCTCTCGCGATAGCCTTCCTGAGTACTTCAGGATCGTCGCGGGCAATCGGGTAGCGTCTCGGTGAGGCGCCGGTCTCTGCAACCCAGGCCGCCGCCGCGGCGGTGTTGCTCTCGATCACCTCTCCCGGCCCCGGCCGCACGCCTGCCGGAACCAGTTCGCTCCCGGTCGGGAGGAGGCCGACCTCCACGAACCGGATATCGAGTTCGGTGATCCCGTAGGTGAGGAGCGCCCCGATGTCGCAGGGGCGTATACGGTGTCCGGCAGGAAGGATCATCTCACCCTCGCGGATTTCGCTGCCGGCGGGATGGATATGCTCACCGGGGGTCACCGCCTTCCTGGTGCGCCAGGCACCGTCCTCGCCGACGATATCTTCGATCATGATGACCGCATCGTGGCCGGGAGGAATCGGGTTGCCCGTATTCACCCGGTGAAACGTCCGGAGGGAGACGTCTCTTCCGTGGCCGGCACCCGGTGTCTCGCTGCTTACGACGGCGAAGCCGTCCCGTGCCGCAACATCCGTTGCCGGAACCGTCAGGGGCGAGCAGATGGATCTTGCCGTCACCCGCCCTGCCGCCCCGGCTACCGGGACCCGTATCGACCGGTCCGGGCACTTAAACGCGGAGAGCATCATCTCCCGGACTTCTGCAAGCGGTTGCAGCGTGAGGTATCGCCTCACCATAGTGCCACGTCCAGCCCGCCTGCGGTGCCGGGACTTCTGGAGTCCAAAAAAAGGTTAGTTCCGGGTGTAGAGATTTGCATACACCGTCTTGCCTTTCGCGGTCGGGTGGCGTTCGCCGAGGTCCCCGATGTAGTGGGTGAATGTAGCCGTCTCGCCGTCGACCTCCTGCTCCACCTCGCCGACCATCTGGAACCCGGGGAGCGGGTTTTCTATCGTCCCGTAGACGTAGATGTTGCCTTTCACCATCTGCCCGCCGACGCGGCCCTTGGCGTTGCCCTTGATAATGACCGTGCCACCTTCGCCGTGGGTGGAGACGTGAATATCCGCATCGCCACCGATAACGATCGTCCCGCCGTTGATGAACGTGGCGGTATCGTTGCCGACGGACCCGGCGACCCGGATCAGCCCGCCCTGCATGCCGCGCCACTCGCCGCGAGGCGATGCGCCCAGATGGTGTCCGGCGTTTCCGTCGATGACGAGTTCGCCGCCTTCCATCCCGATGCCGCAGAACGAGTCCACGTTGCCTTTCACGTGGATCTTCCCGCCCTTCATCCAGCCGCCGATATACATGTCGGCGTTGCCTTCGATGACGATCTCGCCGGCGGTCATCTGCTGGCCGATGCGCTTCACGCGGGTGCAGTCCCCACGGAGGATGATCTTCGTCTCGGCCGCCGTCGCGCCGCCGTCGCCGGCAACCGCGAAGTATGTTCCCAGTGCGCTCTTCTGCTTGCCCTCCCAGACGTCGAGGGCGGCTATCTCGGCAGCCTTTTTGCCTGCAACGTTGTCCGGAGTGATATTCTGCCCCTCAAGCATGAGTTCGGGGGGGTTGGTCAGGGTGAGGATTACTGTCTTCATGGTTATCGCCTCATTCTGTTGCGTCGACCTCGATTACCCGCGGGTTGTGGAGGTGTTCTTCGAAGAGCGAGTAGTTATCGAGCTTCACGCTGTAGTGCCTGAGGAAGTGCTCGTAGATGTCTCTCTGCACCTGTGCGTTCTCCGGAACCTTGACATCGACCCAGACGGTCCGCTTTGCCGGCTCTGCGACGACCTCGCCGTCTCTGACGGTCACGACGCCGTCTTTGACAAGCCAGGCGCACCGCGAGAAGGCCTTCTCGATCATTGCAGGGTCGGAGGGCATGTTCTCGGGGTTGAGGGCGTAGACGGCGATGTCGGCGTCCATGCCAGGGGCGAGCCCGCCGTAGGTGTTGCTGATGCCGAGCGCCTGCGCCGGTCCGGCCCGGGTCATCTGCGCGATCTCATACAGCGTGAGTTCGCGGTCGATACCGTCGATTGAGGTCGCGTCGATCGTCTTGTCCAGCCACTTGAACGTCTTCATCGTCGCGTCACGCGCAGCCCTGCTCATCAGCCAGGTGATGACGCGCGGGTAGCGGGTGAACGGCCCGGCGTTCGGGTGATCGGTGGTGATGAACGTCCGCATCAGGTCTTTGGAGAAGAGGGCCAGCTCCAGGCCGACCGCCCACTGGATGGTGCAGACCTTGACCTTCGGGCTGTAGATGTAGGGGACGACGCCTGCGGCCGTCTCGAGCTCGACGTCCACGTTTGCCCACTTCAGGTGGTTGAGGGAGCAGAGGTGGTGCTCGAACGGCCCGTCGGCGGTCATTGTGGTCGTCTCGTCAAGCGTCACCTGGCCCATATCGACGGTGAGGTTGTCGTGGGCGTTCACGTAGTCCATCACGTCTTTTGCCTTCGACTCGAAGTTCCCCCAGGAGTCGCCGCCGTAGGAGTGGAACTGGAGGTGCGTGATGTGCATCACCTGTTTGCGGCCGAAGTCGTTCTTCGGTGCGTAGCCCTCGGCGAGTTTAAGCGACTCAAGGGTGTCGACGTAGTTGCCGGGGTTCCCGAGGTTGTTGCAGTGCAGGTGCACCGAGTGCGGGAGGCCCAGGTGTTCGTTCGTCTCGATGAGGCCCTTCACGATCTCTGCCGGGGTGATGTCGAAGTAGGGAACCGGGTCGTGGATGTTGACACAGTTCAGCCCCCATCCCCAGGCCTCGGAGCCGCCGGGGTTGACGACCTTGATGCCGAACCCGCGGGTGGCCCGGAGGAGCCAGGCGGTGTAGGCGGCGTTGTTCTCGATCTCGTTGTTCTTGAGGTACTCGAGGGTGAACCAGTTGTTCCCGAAGACCGGCATCGCGGCGTTGTCGATGATCGGGGTGTCCCGGATCTCCTCGTGGACGTGCGGGGAGTGGAGCGGGGGCATCGCCGCCTCGTTGACGAAGACGTAGCCCATCCGCGCGTAGTCGTAGCCGGTCTTGAACGTCGAGGGGACCGAGAAGCCCATCTCCATTCGGCTGCACGTAGGGGATTTGAGGGGGCTCTTGAAGAGTTTGTCCTCCGGCCTGAAGAGCCGGCCGACGTTCACCTTCGGCCCGACGACGTGGGAGTGAACGTCCACGCCGCCCGCCATCACGGTCATGCCGGCGGCGTCGATCGTCTTCGGGTTCGAGAGGGTGCCCGTCTCGACGATCTTGCCGTCTTTGACCCCGATGTCCATCCGGTCGCCCTTGATGCCCTGCAGGGGATCAACGACGAACCCGTTCTTGATGATGAGTTCGCTCATGCTTTACTCCTCCGCGCGGACGCCAGCCGGGGCGGCCTTGATCTCGGCCTTCGCGGCCCCCTCTGCTTCGAGTTCGCAGAGCCGCTTGTGGATCCGCTCGAAGAGTTCCTCATCGCTGATGACACCCTCGGGCGGATCGATGACTTTGCGGTACTGGATCGGGACGTTGTCCATCCGGTAGACGATGCCCGGGACCTCGACCCCGACGATTCCGACCGGAATATGGAGGTCGGAGATCTCGCTCGCCATGCAGATGTTCGGATCGATGGTGATCCAGGGGTGCTTTCGGAGATGCTTGACCGCCTCGATCGGGAAGTGGGCGCCGGCATCGGTTCCAATGTTGATGAAAGCGTCGACCTCGTCGCGCATGGCAAGATCGACGGAACTCGTCTCACCGGGGTTCATGTGGGCGATGTCCTTCTTCGTCAGGTCGAGACAGTAGGGGAACCCGTACTGCCATGACCAGACCGCGCCCGGCCCGGTGATGTTGTAGTGGCCCCGCATCGCCATGATCGTCCACTTGGTGTAGTCGTTGAGGTCCCGGGTCAGGCTGATGGCGATATCCACGTTGTGGTTCCGGCCGTCGGAGTGGCAGAGCCCCATGCCGTAGAAGATGGTGCCGAACCGGGCCTTCTTCATGATATTGGCGACCTCGAGGATCTGCTCGCGCTTGATCCCCGCA
This sequence comes from Methanoculleus sp., assembly GCF_035363275.1. Taxonomy (NCBI): domain Archaea; kingdom Methanobacteriati; phylum Methanobacteriota; class Methanomicrobia; order Methanomicrobiales; family Methanomicrobiaceae; genus Methanoculleus; species Methanoculleus sp. Next base: position 10,124 of record NZ_DAOSET010000052.1, read on the forward strand.
ACCTCCTCGGGGATCTCGTGGCCCCGGACGACGGCGCGGAACGCGTCGAAGAGTTCGTAGTCGTGCCCCTGCCTCACCTGCAGGTAGATGTCCGCCACCTGGGCGGTATCGGTGTGGCGGGGATCGATCACGATGATCTTGCGGCTTTTCTGGCCTTTGCCCGTGAAGAAACCGCGGGGGAAGATCGAGTAGCGGGACATGTGCCGCGGGTGGGCGTGAGCGGGGTTTGCGCCCCAGTAGAGGACGACGTCCGCGCGGTTCTTTGTCTCACCGAGGGTGCAGCTCGGGTAGCCGTTGTCGAATATGGCAAGGAACGAGGACCCGTGGCAGATGGACGCGCAGTTGTCGAGCACGGCCCCGGCTTTCTCGGCGACCTTGGCCGCGGCGGCCATGCCCTCGCAGTTGGTCGATCCAAACCCGTAGATCAGGGGTTTCTTCGCGTTGTAGAGGACTTTTGCCGCGTAGTCGACTGCCTCGTCGTAGGAGATATCCTTGTAGGTGCCGTCCGGCTGGCGGAGGCGGGGAAGCTTAACTCTCTCGCCACCCGTGGCGTGGTGGAAGATCTGGTTGCCGATGGCACAGGCATTTTCCACCTCGATGATCTGCTTTCCATCGTCCGATACGGTCACGACAAGGTCGTCGCAACAGACGCCGCAGTATGGGCATCCAACGTTCTCAACTTTCTTTGGCATTACTGATCACCTCTCCACAACCCGACGGCCCCCTGGACGAGTTCGAGTGCGCTCTTCCGACGTTCGCCGTTCACCGGTTCGACCGTTACGGGGAAACCGCTGTACTGGGGCTCTCCGGTCGCCTGGGTCCGCGGGGGAACAATCTGGTTTGCCCAGACGCCCTGTGGGATGAATGCAAGGCCGGGGTAGAGCGACTGACGCCCTTTGACGGCCTTGACGACCACGCTTCCGCATTCGCTCGTCACCCGTACCAGCTGGTTCGGGACGAGGCCCAGCGCCTTGACGTCGTCATCGTGCATCTCGATGATCGAGCAGGCCTCGAAGTATTCGGGGGTCGTTTTGCCCTTTTCCATCGCAACGCCTTCTTCGATGGAGCGCTGGGTGATCATGTTCAATGTAATCCTGTTCGCCATGGTTTTGCCTCTATGTGGTTGGTGAGATCAGCCTCCCGACACTCCGGCAAATCGGTTCCCGTAGGGCGTGACGCTCCCGATGAGGTGTGTTACGGGGGATCTGCTCGCCTGAATGAGAGGAACCTCTCTTGACGGAGCACGGGTGGATCACTTTGTCATAACTTGTAATGGTATGTATTTAACTATTCCGTATTTGTAAGTTATTTCAGGTGATCAACTTTACATCGCGAACCCTGAAGGGCTCTGTTTTCAAATATGGCGGTATTTTTGTGGGATATTAGGAAAATGGACGTTTTAATTCGGGGGTCTCGCTGTTGCCGGTCTGCCCCGTGTGTATGTCGTTCGGTTAACCTGTCGATGTCGGGGTATGGATCTGCCGGGAGCCGGCATGCGGGTCCGTGTCGGTGGTCTCTCTCAGGAGTCCGGGTAGTGGGGGTACTATATAGATATGCCTCTTTTACTTCTGGCAGTAATAAGGTAAGTTTCTAAAATCGCGGTCAGACATGGTCTGAATTTACAATAATTCCTTTCTGAGGGTAGATTTATATGTCCCGGGGTGCAACCTATAAAGTCGGGTACTTTCAGCCTCTCACTGGTGTGAGTTGTTTTAACTATTGCTATTAGTATTGTCTATTTTATTATTTAATTATACTCTTCCCCTCAGGATCGTCTGACGGATTGTCTGACAGTCCGGGGCGGCGAAATCCTTTTTAAGTTTCGCGTTCAACCATTTGAACCGTTCAATCTCAATTTTAAAATATCCGTTTGGGAATATAATTAATATGAATATTACTTTTTGCAAAAAAGTCCATCTAAATTCGCAAATTTTATTAATAACTCTCCTTCTACTCTTATAGTCCCTTTTGGGACGTGCAGTAGCGGCCTTCAGAGAACCGGAGCGGGTGTTTGCCCCGGCCTCTTTCATGAATGGAATGCATTGAACAAGGGTAAAAGGATGAAATACTATGGCTAAATACACGGAAACAATTGACCTCTATTCTGACGACGGAAAGCTGCTCAAGAGCGGCGTCACCCTCGACAGAGTCAGCCCGCTGGTTAACCCGGCCACAGGTAAGATCATCGACCTGACCAAGCGAACGATCAACGTAAACCTCGGGGGTATCCAGGATGCGCTCAAGGTTGGCAAGCTTGGAAAGGGCAAGATCAAGGGAAGAGAACTGGATCTCCCCATTATGGAGAACAAGGACGCCATCGTCGCCAAGATCAAGGAGATGATCCAGGTTGAGGAAGGCGACGACACTGAGATCATGGAGTTCAACGGTGGAAAGCTCCAGCTCGTCAAGGTCCCATCGAAGCGCCTGATCAACGCGTCCACCTACGACGCCGCGATCACCTCGGTCGCAGCCGCAACCACGTTTGCGATCGTCGACCAGTTTGACATCGACGCCTTCAACGCATCCACCGTCAAGGCGGCCTGCTGGGGCAGTTACCCGCACACCCAGGATCTGGAAGGCGCACTCGTCACGTCGATCCTGACCATCCCCCAGAACAACGAGGGTATCGGCTACGCGCTCCGGAACATCCCGGTCAACCACACCGTCATGATGACCAACCGGAACGCCCTGCAGGGTGCAGCACTCGCATCCACCCTCGAGACCGCCGGTATCTTCGAGATGGGATCCGCCGTCGGGCCGTTCGAGCGCGCCATGCTGCTCGCCTACGCCTACCAGGGCCTGAACGCCAACAACATGGTCTACGACCTCGTCAAGGCAAACGGCCAGACCGGAACCATCGGCACGGTCGTCCAGAGCCTGGTCGAGCGCGCCATCGAGGACAAGGTCATCACCCCGGGCAAGAAGGGCGGGTACTTCCAGTTCTACGACACCAAGGACCCCATGCTCTGGAACGCCTACGCCGCTGCGGGAACCATGGCAGCCACCATCGTCAACTGTGGTGCCGGACGGTTCGCCCAGGCGGTCTCCGCGACGCTCCTCTACTTCAACGACCTGCTTGAGCACGAGACCGGTCTCCCGAGCACCGACTACGGCCGTGTCATGGGTACCGCTGTCGGGTTCTCGTTCTTCAGCCACTCGATCTACGGCGGTGGCGGCCCCGGTATCTTCAACGGCAACCACGTCGTGACCAGGCACGCCGCAGGCGTGGCTATCCCGTGTGTGGTCGCTGCAGCGGCGCTCGACGCCGGAACCCAGATGTTCTCGCCCGAGAGCACCTCGAAGATCTATGCCGACACCTACGGTAAGATCGACGTCTTCAACAAGCCGATCAACCAGATCGCAAACGGAGCCTGAGCAGAGATCCAGAATGATGAAGGCCACATTCCCACGGGCGAGGATCGTGCCCATACGGGTGCTCAACCCTGAGATCGCTGAACACCTGCTCGATATGCCTGCCTGCATCCGCCGGATGACGATCCATGGTCGCGGTGCGATACAGCGCCCATCGGCCTTGCGGACCCCTGGAACGGGGGAGGCCCGGCGGTCACCCGGGACCCGCGGTGCGGCAGGTGCCTCTATACCTGGAAATATGGCTGGGAATCGTTCAAAATCGGAAATAGATAAGATATCAATCACTTTGAGGTGAATAAAACAATGGCATACAAGCCCCAGTACGGTCCCGGGACATCAATTGTCGCCGCGAACCGGCGCAAGCAGATGAACCCCGGCCAGAAGCTTGAGAAGGTTCGTTCCGTAACGGATGAGGACATCGTGCTGATCCTCGGTCACCGCGCACCCGGATCGGCATATCCGAGCGCCCACCCGCCGCTCGCCGAGCAGCAGGAGCCCGAGTGCCCCATGCGCAAGCTCGTCAAGCCCACCGAGGGTGCCAGGGCCGGCGACCGGGTCCGCTACATCCAGTTTGCCGACTCGATGTTCAACGCCCCCTCGCAGCCTTACCAGCGGACCTACACCGAGTGCTACCGCTTCCGCGGCATCGACCCCGGTACGCTTTCCGGCCGTCAGATCGTCGAGTGCCGCGAGCGCGACCTCGAGAAGTACGCAAAAGATCTCATCGAGACCGAGATGTTCGACCCCGCTCTCGTCGGCATCCGCGGTGCGACTGTGCATGGTCACTCGCTCCGTCTTGCTGAAGACGGCATGATGTTCGATATGCTCCAGAGGAACGTCCTCGGTGAGGACGGCGTCGTCAAGTACGTCAAGAATCAGATCGGCGAACCCCTCGACCGTGCGGTTGCCGTCGGCAAGCCTATGGACCAGAACTGGCTCAAGGCCCACACGACGATCTTCCACTCGCTCGTAGGAACCTCCTACCGCAATGACACCGAGTACGTCGAGTACGTCCAGCGCATCCACTCGCTGCGGACGAAATACGGCTTCATGCCGAAAGAGGAGTGATTACAATGGCAAAGATTGAGAGATCCCAGAAACTGTTCCTGAAGTCGCTCAAGGAGAAGTTCCAGGGGCAGGACGTCGAGTCCGAGACCGCCGAGTTCTACAAGTTCAACGGCGTCCGCCAGTCTCCCCGTAAGATGGAGTTCATGAAGGCCAGCCGCGCCGTCGAGATGGACCGCGGTGTCTCCATGTACGATCCCGAACGCTGCCACCTGGGCGGCATCCCGATGGGCCAGCGCCAGCTGATGACCTACGAGGTCTCCGGCACCGGCGTCTTCGTCGAAGGTGACGACCTGCACTTCGTCAACAACGCTGCGATGCAGCAGATGTGGGACGACATCCGGCGGACTGTCATCGTCAACATGGACCTCGCTCACCAGACCCTGCAGAAGCGTCTGGGCAAGGAAGTCACCCCCGAGACGATCAACGAATACCTTCACATCTTGAACCACGCGATGCCCGGCGGCGCCGTCGTCCAGGAACACATGGTCGAGACTCACCCCGGCCTCGTCGACGACTGTTACGTCAAGGTCTTCACCGGCGACCAGGAGCTCGCCGACGACATCGAGCCCCAGTTCCTGCTGGACATCGAGAAACTCTTCACCGCCAAGCAGGCCGAAGAGCTCAAGGCCGAAGTCGGCAAGAGTATGTACCAGGCGATCCACATCCCGACCGCGGTCTCGAGGACCTGCGACGGTGGAACGACCTCCCGGTGGTCTGCAATGCAGATCGGTATGTCCTTCATCGCTGCCTACCGCATGTGCGCCGGTGAAGCGGCTGTCGCCGACCTCTCCTACGCCGCAAAGCACGCAGGCGTCATCCAGATGGGATCCCACCTGCCCGCCCGGCGTGCCCGTGGCCCCAACGAGCCCGGTGGCATCAAGTTCGGTCTCTTCGCCGATATCGTCCAGGCGAACCGGAAGTATCCCAACGACCCCGCCAAGGCTGCCCTCGAGGTCGTCGGTGCCGGAACCATGCTCTACGACCAGATCTGGCTCGGCTCCTACATGTCCGGCGGTGTCGGATTCACCCAGTACGCGACCGCGGCCTACACCGACAACATCCTCGACGAGTTCACCTACTACGGTATGGACTACATCAAGGACAAGTACAAGGTCGACTGGA
>NZ_DAOSET010000053.1:0-15048 GCF_035363275.1 Methanoculleus sp.
CTGGGCTACGTGATGAAGGTGGACGAAGACTGGTGGCTCGGCTCCGGGAGCTACACGGGGCCGGCACCCACCCCGGTGCACACGACCGCCACGACCATCCCCGACCTCACCGGCAACTGGACCGCGGCCATGACTGGATACGAAGAAAGCACGGGGTTCACGGACTACTCCACCGTCACGATGACGATGACCGTATCCGAACAGCACGGCCGGGTCTTCTCCGGCCATACCGTGTTTACGACCGCGAACGGCACGGAAACGCGGACGGCGATCGCCGGCGTCATCGGGCGTGACGGCAGGACCATCTCGACCGCCGAGCAGGACGGCGGGTACTGTCTCGGCGAGGTTGTGGGGCCGGACGAGCTTGAACTCGTCTACCTGCAGGACGGCGAGCAGTATGGGGTTGCGATCGACACGCTCAAAAGAGTATAGTGCCAGTGAGATACCGGCCGCACATTTTTCCCCGAAGGGTTACTTCTTCCTCGCCCGCAGCCGGGCGATCTCCTCGTGGCCCGCGACCTTTACCACGAACGTCCCGTGACAGGGCTTGGTGTAGGGGAAGATCAGGTCCTCGCCCTCGACGCCGACATAGAGCGGCGCAACACCGATAATATGGACATCATGGATCTTGTAGCCCGGTTCGACCTCGTGATACTCCCGGACGTTCTTCTTGATATACTCCCGGGCGTCCTTGAACGATGCCTGGGAGAGGATGATCTCGGGTTTCAACGCTTCGAGACAGCCCATTGCATCACCTCGTCAAGTTTGCGCTTCAGCGGCATCGGGTTGTGCACGGCCTTCGCCGCGACGACCTCGCAGGGGAACTCGATCTCCTTTGCAAGGTCCTCCGCGTGCTCCCCGAAGAGGAGCGCATAGAGCCGGGCCTGCGATATGTAGGCCATGGTGCCCGCGTAGGCGACCCCGGAGTCGTTGTGGATGAAGACAAAGCAGAGGTCGAAGTCCCGCCGCTTCCCCGTGATCTCGTCGATCATGTCGTCGAGGTCGGCCATCTCTTCCAGGTAGTGCCGGCCGGGGTCGGCGACCTCCATCAGTTTCCGCGCAGCCACCGTCCCGGCGATCACCGGCCGGATACCATGCTCCTTCAATCCGTGCATCAGGTAAAGCGCCATGCTCGTCTGGACCGGCACCTGCGGGCAGCCGAGCAGAATCAGTGCAGTCTTTTCTGTCATACTCTGGTCTTCTCCAGTTCTAAAGCGACTTCGGGCATCCTCTCAGGATGCGTGTAGATGGTGAACCGTTCCCCCCGCGAGAAGCAGATGAGGGTGATCCCCGCCTCCTCCGCCGTGAGGATGCCACGGTCGGTCGAGGCGGCGCGGGAGACGACGATGGGGATGCCCGCGTTCGCCGCCTTTGCCACCATCCCCGACGGTTGTCTCCCCGTACAGCCGAGGATGCACCTCGACCGGTCGAGCCCCTTTAAGGCCGCGTAGCCCACGACCTTATCGACGGTGTTGTGCCTCCCCACATCGCAGGCCCGGGTGACGAACTCCCCGTTGCAGAAGAGAACCGAACAGTGGACCGCGCCGGTTCTCCGCCAGGTATCGGACTCGATCGATGCCGTGACCGCACGGATGGTTTCCGCCGTGACGGTGAGGAGGGACGTGACCGACTTCGGCTCGCCGGCCGCAGAGGAGCCCCCTGAGGACTCCGTCACGAGCTCGACGTCCTTCCGCGATGGGGCGGTGATATGGATCTCTTTTCCGCGGACCTCTACCGAATCGACCCTGTCGGCCAATCCCTCGCTGATGACGAACCCGGCACCGAGATCCTCGAGACGGTCGGCACTCGCCACCAGGGTCGTCAGGGGTTCGCCGTTCAGGAAGAGCCTGACGCGGTCCTCGACGATGATATCGTCATGGACGTCGCGCACACCCTCCTCCGTCGCCTGGATCCCGGCGCGGCAGACGATCTCCATCATCCCGTCTCCTCCCGCATCCACTCGAGGTAGGGGGTGTAGCCGCCGACGATCGGCATCGCGATGATCTCGGGGGTCTCGTAGCTGTGGAGCCCCTTGATCCTCGCGATGAGCGTATCAAGGAGGCTCTGCTGCGTCTTGATGATCAGGAGCTGCTCGGGCTCGTTCTGAACCGCCCCCTCCCAGCGGTAACTGGACTGCACGCCGGTGACGTTCACGCAGGCCGCCAGCCGGGCATCGACGAGCGCTTTTGCAATTGCCTCCGCCTCGCCGGCAGGGGCCGTGCAGAAGACCACAACATATTCCGGGAGAACCATGGTGTTACCTTCGTAGCGTCCGTATTTAACCGTTCTCGCAGTGGGGGCCGCACCCGTCCCCGCCGCAGGAGCACGAGGAACAGGTCTTCCACGGAGAAAGCCCCCGGCGGGCCCGGTAATCGTTGATGGCGGTCCGGATAGCGGCCTCGGCGAGGACCGAGCAGTGGATCTTCGCCGGCGGAAGGCCGCCGAGGGCCGCCACCACGTCGGCGTTCGAGAGGTCCCACGCCTCGGCGAGGGTCATCCCCCGGATCATCGTGGTCGCCATCGAGCTCGACGCGATCGCCGCGGCGCATCCGAAGGTCCGGAACCGGACATCGGTTATCCGGTCTTCCTCGACCTTCAGGTAGAGCTTCATAGTATCCCCGCAGGACGGGCTCCCCACCTCGCCGAAACCGTCGGCATCCGCGAGTTCGCCGACGTTTTTGGGGTTCGTGAACTCTTCCATCACTTTTTCCGTATACATCACTCAGCCTCCGGGACCCTTTTCCCTGCAGGCGGCGTCAACGGCGATATCTGCCGCAGCCGCCCGATCACCTCCGGCAGCACCGACAGGACATACTCGACATCGTCAGGGGTGTTCGCGTCGCCGAGGGTGAGCCGGAGCGAGCCGTGCGCCTCCTCGTGGGCAAGCCCGGTCGCGAGCAGCACGTGCGAGGGCTCAAGCGACGCCGAGGAGCAGGCGCTCCCGGTGGACGCGCAGATCCCGCGGGCGTCGAGCATGAGGAGGATCGACTCTCCCTCGACGTAACGGAAACTGAAGTTCGCGTTGTTCGCGAGCCGCTCGGTCGGGTGACCGTTCAGCCGCGAGTCCGGGATCGTGGAGAGGACCTCGCGGATCAGGCGGTCCCGCATCGCTACAAGCCGGCGGTTGTGCCCCTCGATATCGGCGGTCGCAACCTCTATCGCCTTCCCGAGCCCGACGATGCCGGGGACGTTCTCGGTCCCGGCCCGCCGGCCGCGCTCCTGCCCGCCCCCGTGGACAAGGTTCTCAAGCCGGGTCCCCCGCCGGACGTAGAGCGCTCCGGTCCCCTTCGGGCCGTAGAACTTGTGGCCGGAGAGCGAGAGGAGGTCGATGTTCATGCTCTCCACGTCGATCGGGACCGCCCCGATCGCCTGGACGGCGTCGGTATGAAAGAGGACGTCGTGGTCGTGCGCGATCCTGCCGATCCGGGCAACCGGCTGGATCGTACCGATCTCGTTATTTGCCGTCATCACCGAGACGAGGACTGTCCGGCCCGTGATCGCCTCCTCGACGTCGCCAGGGTCCACCCGGCCGAACTTATCCACGGGCAGGTAGGTGACGGAGAACCCGTGCTTCTCGAGCCACTCGCAGGTATGGAGGACCGCGTGGTGCTCGATTGCGGTCGTGACGATATGGTCGCCACGTTTGTGGTTCGCGAGGGCGACGCCCTTGATCGCCCAGTTGTCGGCCTCGCTCCCGCCGGCGCAGAAGAAGACCTCCGCGGGTGTCGCGCCGAGGGCCGCCGCCACCTGTTCCCGCGCCGCATCGACGCCCTTCCGGGGCTCGCCGGCGAACCGGTAGAGGGAGGAGGGGTTCCCGAAGTATTGGGAGAAGTACGGGGCCATCGCCGCGATGACCTCGGGTTTTATGAATGTCGTCGCCGCGTGGTCCATGTACACGGGACGCTCTGCCTGATCGTTCATGTCCGCTAAAACGTTGGATCCGGGAGTGTATCAGCATTACCGGTCGTGAGAGAGCAGGCGACCTCCCCGAACGCGAGTACGAAGATAAATAGGGTTCCATGCGCAATATCTGGTGATGTACGCAAGACGCATGGATCACCTTCCCCCATACCTTTTTGCACGCATTGACGAGATGAAAGAGGAGAAACGGCGCCAGGGTGTCGATGTCATCGACCTCGGGGTCGGCGACCCCGATCTCCCCACCCCGCCGCACATCGTGGAGGCGCTCTGCACCGCGGCCCGGGACCCGAAGAACCACCACTACCCCTCCTACACCGGCATGCTTGCCTACCGCGAGGCAGTGGCCGACTGGTACCGGGGCCGGTTCGGCGTCGACCTGGACGCGAAGAAAGAGGTCCTCGCCCTCATCGGGTCCAAGGAGGGCATTGCGCACATCGCCGAGGCCTTCGTCAACCCGGGCGAGGTCGTCCTTGCCTCCGACCCCGGCTACCCGGTCTACAAGACCTCCACGCTCTTTGCCGAGGGGAAAGTCCATGAACTCCCCATCCGGGCGGAGAACAACTTCCTCCCGGTGCTCGAGGATATCCCCGCCGACGTCGTGAAGCAGGCGAAACTGATGTTCATCAACTACCCGAACAACCCCACGGCCGCAATAGCCCCCCTCTCGTTCTTCGAGGAGGTCGTCGAGTTCGCGCGGGAGCATAACATCGTCGTCGTCCACGACAACGCCTACTCCGAGATCACCTTCGACGGCTACAAGGCGCCCTCGTTCCTCGAGGTCGACGGCGCGATGGAGGTCGGTATCGAGATGCACTCGCTCTCGAAGACCTACAACATGACCGGGTGGCGGATCGGGATGGCCTGCGGGAACCCCGAGATCGTCGCCGGGCTCGGCCGGGTCAAGACCAACGTCGACTCGGGCGCGTTTGACGCCATCCAGCACGCCGCGATCACGGCGCTCACCGGCCCCCAGGACTGCGTCAGAGAGGCCTGCGGCATCTACCAGGAGCGGCGGGACGCCCTCGTGAAAGGCCTCACCGATATCGGCCTCGATGTCCGGGCACCGAAGGCGACCTTCTACGTCTGGGCGCCGGTCGACGACTGCATGGCCTTCTCCGCGAAGCTTCTCGACCAGGCGGGGATCGTCGCGACGCCCGGAGTCGGGTTCGGGAAGAACGGCGAAGGGTTCGTCCGGTTCGCGATCACCCGGTCGATCGAGCGGATCAACGAGGCGGTCGAGCGGATGCGGGGGCTTGACCTGTGATCCTCCCCTCCCACCTCTCGGTTCGGGACGGCCGCCTCGCGATCGGCGAGCACGACACGGTCGACCTCGCCCGGCAGTTCGGTACCCCGCTTTACGTCACGAGCGAGGACCGGATCCGCGAGAACTTCCAGAGGCTCTCCGGGGCGCTCACCGCCCACTACCCGAAGGTCCGGGTCCTCTACGCCGCAAAGGCGAACGGGAACCTCGCGGTATTCCGGACCCTCGCGTCGATGGGTGCGGGAGCGGACGTCTTCTCCGCGGGAGAGGTCGCGCTCGCCCTCGCCTCCGGTATGCGCCCGGCCTCCCTCCTCTTCAACGGGAGTTCTAAGACCCCGTCCGACCTCGTCCTCGCCGTCGAGAAGGGGATCCGGGTCTCGGTCGACTCGCCCGACGAACTCCGGCAGCTCGACGCCGCGGCCGGGAAGGCGGGCAAGACCGTCGATATCGCCTTCCGCGTCAACCCGGCGATCGAGGTCCCCACCCACCCGAAGATCGCGACGGGACTCGCCACGAGCAAGTTCGGTATCCCGGCCGGGCAGATCCTCGACGCCTACCGCGAAGCCCTCGCCCTCGAGCACGTCAACCCCATCGGGATCCACTGCCACATCGGCTCGCAGATCCTGGACGTGGAGCCGTTCGCCCGCGAGGTCGAGGTCCTGATCGGCGTCGCCCGCGACCTTATCGAGATCGGGGTCGACCCGAAGTTCATCGATATCGGGGGCGGCCTCGGTATCCCCTACCACCGCGAGACCGACCGGGCCCCGACACCGGAGGAGTATGCCGGCGCGGTCATGCCGGTCTTCCTCCGCGGCATCAGGGAACTCGGGATCGAGCCTGAACTCTGGGTCGAGCCCGGCCGGTGGCTCGTCGCCGACTCGACGCTCCTCCTCACCAGGGTCAACTCCGTCAAGACCGCCCACAAAGCGTTTGCGAACGTCGATGCCGGGTTCAACCTCCTGGTCCGGCCGACGATGTACGACTCCTACCACACGGTCGTGGCGGCGAACAAGGCCGACGCCCCTGCTGTGCAGGAGTACTCGGTCACCGGGCCGATCTGCGAGACGGGCGATATTCTCGCAAAGGACCGGATGCTCCCCGCCCTCGAGGCAGGCGACATCATCGCGGTGCTGGACGCCGGGGCCTACGGGTTCGCGATGTCGTCGCAGTACAACAGCCGCCCCCGGTGCGCCGAGGTCCTCCTCGCAGGCAATAAGGCCGCCCTGATGCGCCGGGCCGAGACAGTCGAGGACCTGACCGCCCCGATGGTGACGCCGCCCTGGCAGGAATGAGATCGCCGTGAACTTCCACTACCTCCTGGTCGACGACCTCCTCTCAAAAGAGGAGTTCGACCGCCGGGTGGAGGAGAAGGTGGCGGAGGCGGGAGACCTCCTCGACGAGCAGACCGCGGCGATGCTGGTCGTCAAAGACCTCGGCCGTTCGCACGTCCGGGTCCGCGAGATCGGCGGGGCCTCAAGCCTCGTCTGCTTCTTCGCAAAGGTCCTCGAGGTCGGCGAGCCGAAGGAGTTCGAGCGGCAGGACGGCACGACCGGGATCGTCGCGAACGTGACGGTGGGCGACGAGACCGGGAGGGCCCGGCTGACCCTCTGGGACGAGAAGGCCGGCGGTGTCCGCGAGATCGAGGCAGGCGACGTGCTCGAGATCCTCGGCCGGCCGAAGGGCGGCGGGAAAGTTCCCGACGTCACCGCCGCCGCCGTCCAGAAGGCGGCCTGCGAGATCGCCTGCCCGGAGGTGACGGAGGCCTCCGCCGCTTCCCTCGGCCCGGCAGGAGACCTCGAGGTCAGGCTGATATCAGTCGGGAACCCGCGGACGTTCAAGCGGCGCGACGGGGGCGAGGGAGAGATGGTCGAGGCGGTGGTGGGAAACGAGGACGGTGTCTTCCGGCTCGTCGCCTGGGCCCCGGCCGTCCTCCTCGGAGTGGAAGCGGGAGAAAACGTCGTCATCCGTGGGGCCACGGAACGCGATGGCGAGCGGGGCATCGAGTACAGCCTCGGCGAAGCGGCGTCCGTCTCCCGCTCTGATCGGGAGATCGTCCTCCCGCTCGACACCCTTGCAGATGTAGAGGAAGGAAGGTCCTACTCGTTTACCGGAACGGTTGTGCGCGTGCAGCCACCTCACTCGTTTGTCACGCGGAGCGGGAGGCGGTCCTCGGTCCGGAACCTGGTCCTCACTGACGGGACGAACGAGATCCCGGTCGTCATCTGGGGCGAGAAAGCGGAGGATCGCCTGGTGCCCGGCGACCGGATAGAGGCCTACAACGCGATCGCCAAACGCGGGCGCTACGGGGATGTCGAACTCCACCTCTCGTGGGGGAGCGCCCTCGTTCTCCTCGCAGAGGAGGAGAAGGAGGTGGAAGTCGTTGGGACGATCATCGCCACCGGGCAGGGGATCTGCATCGATACCGGCGACGCCTGCTACCTCCTCGACAGGCAGCTGCCCGTCGGGTATGTTGTGCGCGCGAGAGGCACGGTGCACCGGGGCGTGATCAGCCTCCACTCTCTCAAGACCGTATTTCCCGATCAGGAAGAGTTGCGGCGCCGCCTGGATCGGCTCTCCAGGGTATCCTGATCTCTATCTTCACTTTCACCCCGCACGGCGAGCGACCTTTATGTCTCACGCTATAGACTCTAAGTGTACCTTAGTAGAACACACCTAGAGATCAAGTGAGGAATGAGATGTCAGAGATTGATCTTGAAGATTTACCGGGCGTCGGAACCACCACTGCCGACAAACTCCGCGAGGCCGGATACGGGACCGTCGAGAGCATAGCAACGGCCACCACATCGGATCTTGCCGAGGCGGCCGAGATCGGTGAGGGAACCGCAAAGAAGGTGATCCTCGCCGCCCGGAAGATGGCGGATATCGGCGGATTCAAGACCGGCCGGGACATCCTGGACAAGAGAAAGGATATCAAGAAACTCAAGACCCTGGTCCCCGAGTTCGACGAACTGGTCGGCGGGGGCCTTGAGACACAGGCGATAACGGAGGTCTACGGGGAATTTGGGTCGGGTAAGAGCCAGCTCGTCCACCAGATGGCCGTCAACGCCCAGCTCCCCGAAGACCTCGGCGGCCTCGCCGGCGGGGTCATCTACGTCGATACCGAGAACACCTTCCGCCCGGAGCGGATCGAGCAGATGGTCAACGGGCTCCCGGAGGAAGCGGACCTCGGACCGATCGAGGAGATCCTCGAACGGATCCACGTCGCCCGGGCGCACAGCTCCGACCACCAGATGCTGCTTCTTGAGACCGCACGAGAACTTGCAAACGAACTGCGGAACTCCGACTACCCGATCAGGCTCTTCGTCATCGACTCGTTGACGTCCCTCTTCCGGTCGGAGTACGCAGGAAGAGGCACCCTCGCGGCCCGGCAACAGAAGTTGAACCGTCACATGCACGACCTCCTGAAACTGATCGACGACCACAACGCCGTCGGTCTCGTGACCAACCAGGTGATGTCGAACCCCGCCGTCCTCTTCGGCGACCCCACAAAACCGATCGGCGGCAACATCGTCGGACACACGGCAACCTTCCGGCTCTACCTCCGAAAGAGCAAGGGCGGTAAGAGGGTCGCCCGCCTGGTGGACAGCCCCAACCTCCCTGAGGGCGAGGCGGCGTTCATGGTCGAACAGGCAGGGCTCAAACAGTGTTGAAGGCGCTCGTCACGGACGTCGACGGCACCATCACCGACCGGCGGCGGCGGATCAACACCGCCGCCGTCGAGACCATCCGCACGCTCGTCGATGCCGGCATAGAAGTGGTGCTCGCAAGCGGCAACACCGTCTGCTTCATGGACGGGCTCTGCAAGATGGTCGGGACGGACGGGACCATCATCGGGGAGAACGGCGGCGTTTACCGGAGGGGGTTTGCAGGCATCCTCCAGGTCCCTGGCGACCGGAAGACCTGCCTTGAGGCGTTTGAAATCTTGAGGGAGTATTTTGCCGGGAAGGGCACTGAGCTCGAACTCTTCGGCGCGCATTACCGGTTCGCCGATGTGGCCTTTGCCCGGACCGTCGACCCGGATGAAGCGCGGGCGGTCATTCGCGACCGCCACCTTCCCGTCCGGGTGCTCGACACCGGGTTTGCCATTCATCTCCAGGTTCTCGGCGTGAACAAGGGGACGGCGCTCGCGGAACTCGCCGGAGATATGGGTATCCTTCCGGACGAGATGATGGCTATCGGGGACTCAGAGAACGACATCGAGATGCTTGAGGCTGCCGGCATCGGCGTCGCGGTGAGAAACGCCACGGCCCCGACACGAGCGGCGGCAGACTGGGTATCCCCGGGAGCGTATGGGGATGGATTCGTAGAAGCGGTGAAAAAGTATTATCCCTACTTCTTCAGCAGGTAGCGGTCGACCACAACATAGTCTTTTATATCTTTCACTGCCTCAAACGGCACGAGCATCTTGTCCCCATCGGTCCGGTAACCATCGGTTCTGAATGTCTCGTCAGGTTTGACGATCAGGTCGACCACCTGCCCCGTATTGAGGTCGACCATGATGTTCTTGATGGTCCCGATGAGCATGCCATCGTTACTCATCACTCTCTTCCTGGCAAGGGCACGGCAGAAGGTTTTGCTCATACAGAACCGTGGGGCGTTTGTACTATTTAAATCTTTTAAATTCCTCAAAATCACAGAAAAACCGCATTACAGGTTCTTTATCCGGAAGCGTTGCCGTCGACCGTTGCCCGTCGGGGAACGGGTGGGATTTCAAGGACAGGGGGTCTCGCTCTCAAACCAGCCGCAAACGAAGGTCTTCACCCTCCTCACACCATCAGCGTATCGCAACGCTTCGCCGCGATCCTGAAGTGCGGCGGGTTTTACTCGTTTCGCACGCGAAGATTCGTCTGCTCCGCAGCGAACGCCCTTCCGGGTCAACCGGCAGGGAGCGTTCCTGTACCATAAAATAGGAGTTAGGGTTAGTTCATCTCACAGTCTCGGCTGCCATCCGGACATCCGTTGCCTTGACCGTCTTTCTGCCCGCGTGACCAGCCAGTTTAATTGCTTCTTTCGCGATCCGTGATGCGTACTGTTCCATCAATTTTGCGAGCTCTTCATTGGCATCGGAACTCACGCGTTCCGCGCCGGACTTCTTCACGATTCTGCCAACTGGTGCCAGAGGTATATCTGTCATGATCTCATTTCCCCCTTTTCATTGAGTTCTGTGAAATGTGCTCTCACACAGAACTCGTTTGACAGAAGCACCATAGGTATTCTCATATAAATAGTTATCCGTCTCCTGAGGGGTTGAAGCGCCAAATTCAGAACGGGGAGGGGATCAAAGTGAGGGAAAGACCCGAATTATATCGGTCTGAGTAACAATGCCGACGGGCTTACCGTCCTCGACCACAATCAGTCTCCCTACTTCCCGTTCCTTGAATCGCCGCACAAGCTCATAGAGCCGGATCGACGACGACACCTGAACCACACTGCGGGTCATGACCTTTGAAACCGGCGCATCCAGCATCAGGCCCTCGTCCAGGCCCCGAGCAACATCGCTCAACGTCACGATGCCCGCAAGGTCGTCACCCTCGCTCATCACCGGTGCCCCGTGAATGTGGTGACAATTGAAGAGGTGGACCGCATCACGGAGGGTGGCGGAGAGCGGCAGGGTCAGGAGCGGAGTGCTCATGTAGTGCTTGATCGTCTGTTTCGGGAGGGATATCATCTCAGCGACACTGATCAGGAGCGCCTGCTGGTTTTCGTCCATCCCGAAGATCTCACCGCGGACGAGCAGTTTGTTCACCGGCGTGGGCCCGATCGAGACCATGTCGCCGACTTTGAAGAGTTTCACGCTCCCGATGATCCTGACCATCGCGTGACAGAGGTCCGGGTGACAGAGGGTGGTGAACCCGAGCTCCGCGACCCGCACGCCCTTCACCTTCTCGCCGTCGCGGAAGATCGGCACCTCGGACTGGTGCTCGAGGTCGCCGAGATTCAGCTCCTTGTATGCATTGGCGGTCGGGCTATACCCGCCCTTTGGACCGGGCACGCCGTCTACGAGCCCGAGCGCCTTCAATGCCTGCATCTGGTTGCGGACCGTGCCGGGGTTGCGCTTCAGCACATCCGCGATCTCCTCACCTTTTATAGAGTGGGAGGACTGATGATATAGAGTAATCAGGGTTATCAGGATGTCCTTCTGAATTGGAGAGAGATCCATAATTATCAGTCATAATACGTTGTTTAAATACATTAGGTTGTGCGTACAGTGGAGTTTGAAACTATCCCGACCGTTCCGACGGCGGACGAAGTGCTCGACCGCAGTCTTCGCAGGGCGGCAGCCAAGAGGAAACTAAAGATCAACGTCGATCGGGCAAACGAGGAGTTCGTGAGAGCCGTCGCGAAAGCCATCCATGATAAATTAAAGAGCGTGGTCAGCTCGTTCCCGAGCTTTGAGCGCCTCCCTCCCTTCTACCAGGAGGTGGCCGAGATCCTGGTCTCGCTCGACCGGCTGAAGAAGTCCCTCGGCGCCGTCACCTGGGCGGCCGACCAGGTCTGGGTTATCGGCTCCGGTTACACCCGTAGTATGCGGTCTGCGGAAGATACAGGCCCAAAACGGCGACAGGCCGTCGCCCGCATCGCCTCCATCGTCCACCAGATAGAGGACGACCTCATATACCTCAATGAAGCGCGAAACCTCCTGCGGAAACTTCCGCACGTGAGCGAGGACGAGTTCACGGTGGTGGTGGCCGGGTTCCCGAACGTAGGGAAATCTTCGTTCATCAGGCTCGTCTCAACGGCGGACCCCGAGATCGCCGCCTACCCCTTCACCACAAAGGGGGTCATCGTCGGTCACCGCAAGATCGGAAAGCGCGACCGCATCCAGTTCATCGACACACCGGGCGTCCTCGAACGGCCTGCAAACGAGAGGAACCCCATCGAGCGGCAAGCAGTAAGCGCCATCATCAACACGGCCGACATCGTCCTCTTCATCCTGGACGCAAGCGAGCACTGCGGCTACTCGCTCGACGACCAGGTCCGGCTCCTCGATGAGATACGCCGGCTCGTCGACGTCCCGGTGGTGACCGTCGTCAATAAGGCAGATATCCGGGGGATCGAAGGCTACCCGGCGATGTCCACGCTCACCGGGGAAGGGGTGGAAGAGGTGCTCGACCTCCTGCTCACATTCAGAAAGGAAGCCACGAAAACGAGCCTGCGAGAGCCGCCCCAACCAGAAACCCAAGAATAGCCCCGCCGTTTAAGGGAGGGAGCCCCGCCTGGGGCTTGCCTCTGTTGACGAAGTATAGGAGCGCGGCGAGGCCTGCAAGCGATCCCGCCATCGCGCCGATCGTCGGGGCGGAGAGGACCCAGAGGACCGCAGGCGCATCCACAAAGACGTGCGACGATATCACGAGGATGGAAGGCATGATCAGGTCGCCCATACCCATGACGAACGCGCCGCGCTCCTCCCCCTCCTCGATCCTGAGACCCTCCCGCCGGAATGAGTAGTCCATTCTCTTCGGGACCACGACCATGATGGGGGCTTTCGTCTCAAGGACGCCCTCGGCAAGCGTGATCATATGTTTTGTCCGATAGACCGATATGGCATCGTAGACCGCGAGCAGCACAAGCAGCACGAGCACCGGCAGGATGGCAAGGGATATACCGAAGATTGAGGCGATGCCCGCGGAGATCAGCACGCCGAGGGTGTCGATGACGTACCACTCCGGGTAGAGGTAGAGGAGCGCTGTCGCCGCCCCGGCAGCGATGAGCGTCCCGGCGGCGGCGACGCCGGTCGCCCCGAGCGCGAGGCTGAAGAGCGCCCCGAATATGTAGAGGAACGTCATGAATATGGAAATCCCGATGAAGACGGAGATGAGCCGTCGACCTCCCACCCGGATCAGGAGGAGCAGGACCAGCGTGAAGGCGAGCAATATCCCGATGAAGAGGAGTGGATTTGCAACCGATTCGGGATCCTCAAATGCCACAAGCCCCGCTGCCTGCATGGGGAGGACGAGGATGACGGCAATCACCTGGACAAACAGGAGCATAAGGGGCATTCCAAGAAGTGGCAGCCAGTCGCGTATCTGCATCACAAATCTCCATTCACTATAGGTAGGTTAATTAATGCATCCTCATTACTTTAAAATATGGAGATTCGCGAACTCATCGGCGACATCGTTCTCACCATCGTGATGGTGGTCTCCACCGTCGTGCTGGTGATGCGATTCTGGCAGGACCTGACTATAGCAGTTGCTGCGACGTTCATGATGCTCTCTCTCGGGGGGCTGCTCATCTCTCTCGGTATAAAGATTGTGAGCCTCGAGCAGAGCGTCGCACAGCGGGAGCGCACCATGCGCGTGAACATGGAAGAGATGGGGAAGACGATGAGCGCCAAGTACGACAACACCGTGAGCCACATCGAGGAGATTGTTGACGGGCTCTCCCGGCGGATGTACCGGTGAGGAGAACCGCCATCTTAATGGCCTTTCCCCCTCATGAATAAGTAGCATGGGCGTTGCGATCCGAGATATCCTGGCAGACTGTAAAGAGACGTTGACCTGGGACGCCCTCACCGGCACCGCCGCAGTGGACGCCCATAACGCGCTCTACCAGTTTCTCTCGATCATCCGGCAGCCTGACGGCACGCCGCTGATGAACAGCTCAGGAAGGGTCACCTCACACCTCTCGGGCATCCTCTTCCGGACGGTCAACTTCCTGGAGAAAGGCATAAAACCGGTCTTCGTCTTTGACGGGAAGCCGCCGGAGTTCAAACAGGAGACGATCCGGGAGCGGCGGGCAGTCCGGACAAGGGCCGACGAGGCCTGGAAGACAGCGCTGAAAGAGGGAGATACGGAGGAGGCGTACAGGCAGGCGAGCGCGTCCACCCGTATCGACGGTCAGATCATAGCGTCGTCCCACGAACTCCTCGACCTGCTCGGCATTCCCCGGGTGCAGGCGCCGAGCGAAGGCGAGGCACAGGCGGCCCATATGGCGCGGAGGGGGATGGTCACCTACGCGGTCTCGCAGGACTACGACTCGCTCCTCTTCGGCTCCCCGGTGCTGGTCCGGAACCTCACGATCAGCGGCAGGCGAAAGATGCGGGGGCGGACGATCACGGTGAACCCTGAGAGGATCGTCCTCTCCCCCCTCCTCAACTGCCTGGGTGTCACACGAGAGCAACTCGTCGAGATCGGCATCCTGGTGGGCACGGACTTCAATCCGGGCATCCGGGGCGTCGGCGGCAAGACAGCCTTGAAGGCCGTGCGAAACGGTGAGTTTGAGTCGATGATTGCAGAGAGACTGCCCGACTTCGACCCCGGACCCATCCGGGACTTCTTCCTCGATCCGCCGGTCACCGACGATTACACGCTCGAGTGGAAGCCGCCTGACGTCGACGGGGTCATAGAGATGCTCTGTGGGCGCTACGACTTCTCGGAAGAGCGGGTCCGGAGCTCACTCGCCAGGGTCTCGGTGAAGGCGACGCAGAAGACGCTGGATGCCTGGTTTTGATACGCGAAACGACTAAAAATCTACCTTTTTTCCGGGACAACTGCTCCGGAGGACGACACAACTGATATATGCGAGACGGCCAAATATGCCAGTTGACGAATCTCCACCAGGCCATCATGGCAGGATGGGGGGTGCAGGGACTGACAGCAAACAGCAAGAACCACCGTTCAAGATCCCTGACCATCATCGACCTTTCGCTCTCCACATTCATCCGGCCCCCTTCCCGGGACCACGCCACCCTCCGTCGCTCAGAGCCGTTCTGCTAACTCCGGCGGTCCCTGTGGGATCGCCGTCAAACGACATCGAGAGGCGACAGATATGAGAGAACTCTACGAGAAGATGATAAACGAGGCCATGGCCGCCCAGCGGGCGGACGTGGATACGGTAAAGGC
>NZ_DAOSET010000054.1:0-14761 GCF_035363275.1 Methanoculleus sp.
GTCTGTTTTGGATTAACAAGAACGACCGTACAACCCTGAGTTCCCGGTGAGTTAAGCACATGCGCTATTTTACCCTGAGCACTACCCTCCAATTTGGTCAAATTTATCCAAAATATCAACAAAATGGCCATATTCTAACAATCTAAACAGGGGGCCGATTCGCTTAATTATTAAGCACATCAACCAACTCATATATCGTCAAATATCCGATAATATTGGAATTTAGGTGAAACCCTGACTGCGAATACGTGATGCTATCGTAACGTCCATATCCTTTGAACCGTGGATAACCGGGATTCTCCCCGTTCTTTACGCGACGAAAGAACGCTTGAAGTGCAAGATCAACACGTTTCATAACATCTTGTAGCACTTGCGAATGCACTGTTTTTAATTCTGGTTTTTCACGTTTCCATATTGGCAACTGGCGCTTTGTTTCGAAATATGAAGTTTGTTTATCAGTTTCCCATGTGTTCTTCCGCATGGCAAGCGTATTGATATACACCCACCGACAAATGTCAAGCGTACGCTTGAGACACGTAACTTGTTTCTTTGTCGGATATAGTCTATAACGATACGCTTTGACTTCCATGTATCACTTCACCTTCTGCGTTTCAATATATCCTTGAATTACATCCTTCGTTACATCACCACAGGTTCCAACGTAATACGATGGATTCCATAGATGACCTTTCCATAATACTTTCCGTAACTCTGGATACGTTTCAAAGAGTTTTTTCGCAGTTACACCCTTCATAATTTTTACAATCGTGGCAGGTGCGAACTTTGGATGTGCCGTGATAAACAGATGAACATGATCGGGCATTATCTCTTGCATATGTAAAATAATCCCGTTGTCCTGTGCAATGGATTCGTGCAGTTCTTTCAACGTATTTACAATCTTACCCGTCAATACTTTACGGCGATATTTCACCGACCATACGTAATGATAATTGACATTGTATACGCATCCTCTCGCACTTATCCACTGCTCTTGTTTGACCATTACAAGAGTAAATATGCACCATGTGTATATACTATTTATGATTGTAGACGGCTGTATCCCGCCATTTTAATGGCGGGGATTAGCCTGCTACGATCCTAAAAATGAGGTGGGTCTGGTCTCATGAAATGAGGGTGGGGGGCCACACCCGAAGAATTCATGGCCCGGTGTAATCTCGCTTGTGGTCGCTGAAACATTGGTGCAGGGCGCCGTACCCGGCCTGCCCCTGACCGAACGCTTGTATGTGTGCTTTGGGTGGGTGTGGTAGGTGGTTGTTCGTGGTGATTGCTGATGGAATTGAATGACTGATGATCGCTGGGTGTGGTTTTCCCCGATCCAGTATCTATAGTGCGCATTATATAATATTTTCTAATAAATATGCGTGGTAATATATCCGCCTGAATACAAAATGAGGTCCTGTAATACTTCCTTTTTTCCGGAGGCTACCCCAAATGCAGGGAACGTCTGACCGATATCCATATATATAATCGTGGGGCCAGGCCATCTCGTCCGGCCTCCTCCGGCCGCACGCGCTCGCCTGGACGTTCACTCCCGGAGGAGGGCGACCCGGGAGCCGACGGAAATACCGATGTCCGCACCGATCGGGCCGCACTTGACCGACATCAGGTGAGCCACAGGAGGCAGGTCGCGGCAGTCGGAGAGCGACTCGTAGTTCGCCATGCCCTTGGCGATAATGAGCGTCGCTCGGTCCAGGGCATCGGTAAGGGGCGGCGGGGCGAGCTCGCGGTTGAGGCCAAGTTCGGCGATGCCGTCCGTGGTGGCGGCAAGCACGTCCGCCCGGCGGTCGAGTCCGAGCGCCACCGCGTCTTCTATCGTTGCGTCGTTTAAGATCGGCGCGCCCCGGACAGCAAACGTGACGTGCGACCCGTGCTCCTTGAGGTAGTCGACGAGAAGGGCGTCAAAGACGATCTCCCCGCAGTTGTCGGCGAGGTAGACCACCCGGTCTGTGAGACCCTCCATCGCGCCGGTATCGTCGACGGTCAGCCCCGCCGCAAACTCCCGGCGGAAGAATTCAACGAAGTTGTCGGTGACGGTGTGGGCCTTTGAGCCGTAGTCCAGCGTGTTGCCGATGACCGCCGCGAGCGCAAGGTCGCGGAACGTCGAGAGGTCGCCGCGTACCGCCAGAGAGACCGCTGCAGCATCCTCGTTGTTTGCCTCCTTCAGGGAGCGGTAGGGGTCGGCGTCGCCGATCATCCGGTAGGCGAGGCGGTGTACCCGGCTCGCAATGACGGGTGCCGGCACCGGGTCGGCGGCGATGCACCGGAGGAGGTCGCGGCACGCCCCGACGATCTTCTGAATACGCGCCGTATCGTCGATGCAGAGCCTGCTTTCGTATTCGACTCGAGAGATCAGACAATCCGTGCAGCCCTTATAGAATCTCATGCTGCAGATCCTTCTATTCGAGAAGAGAAAAATGGTACGATGGGGCCACTGCGATTTGAACGCAGGTCAGAAGACCCCCAGTCTCCTAGGATGGCCAGGCTACCCTATGGCCCCTCCCTTATACTATGTGAGGGAATCACACATATATCTTCGCTTTTGGGAGAGCGGAGATGGGAAATTTATCCTCGCGTTCTCTTGAACTCCTCGACATTCCGTGTCAACTGTTCCAGTTCGGTGCCGGTAAGCTCCATCCTGCCCGTCAACGAGGCGACCTCGGTAAGGAGCTGCTGGATACGCACGTACATGACGTACATAATAAACAGCAGGCAGATGATGGTTACTGAGAGCAGGACTATCATAATGGCGTTTATGTCAATCATATGATACTCTCCTGAATAGTGCGCGGGCGAGCCGTTCGATAAAGCCTTCCTGAGTGGGTCCGGGCTCCTTCTCAACAGGGAAGCCCGCTAACGAGGCTGCGATCTTCCGGAATGCTTTCGACGATTCGGATCCCGGAGACCTGACGACGACCGGTGTCCTCGCCGCTGCCGCCCTCCGCACGTCCGCGTCCTCGGGGATCATATCGATGATCGGGACGCCGAGGGTCTGCTCGATCTTTCTCCGGCTCATCTCGGTGCTTTCTGGCGTTACCCGGTTGAGGATGGCCCCTCCGACGGTACCGCCGATCGTCTCCGTCAGGATCTTGATCTTCAGGGCGTCCACGAGCGAGGAGATCTCAGGGTTCACCACCAGGAGTACCTCGTCCGCCACGGCGAGGGGTATGACGGCATCAGTGCTGATGCCGGCAGGCGCGTCAAAGAACAGGTAATCGCAGCGATCTGTAAGTTCACGCGCCACCTCTTTGAGCCTCTGCGGGTCTGCGTTCTGAAACCCCTGGAGCGACAGGCCGCTCGGCACGACCTTGAGGCCGTAAGGCCCTTCGTACATGGCATCCTGGAGCGACGCCTTCCCTGCCAGGACCTCGTGGAGCGTGACCGGTGTCTCTGCGAGCCCCAGCACCAGTCCGAGGTTGGCCATACCCATATCCGTATCGACGACGCAGGTCTCCCTGCCGTACTGAGCCAGTGCCGTTCCGAGATTCGCAGCCACGGTCGTCTTCCCGGTTCCTCCTTTCCCGGAGGCGATGGTGTAGGCCCTGATCATCTAAAACCGTCTCAAGGATAGATAGTAGTCGTCAAATTTAAACCTATTCGTTTGCTCTTCCCCGTCTGGAGACCAAAATATGTTTTAGCCGACGCAGGTGCTCTTGATAGGGCGGATCCGGCCGATGTGGGACGGCGGGTCTCTTCGCGATTCCGTCATAAGGTACCGTGAGTGTCTCCGTTCACCGGCGTCGCCCCGTCGACCGGTCCGGAGCCTTACAGTGCGCGCTATCAGTGATGCCTTACCCCCGCCAGCAGCCGGAATTGCCACTCTATTGCGACGAAATTGTAGGTAACGGCATCTTCGGGCCGAGGCTTATTCGATATTCATATATGATGCGACGCAGATATGTCTATTGAAGGTGGACCGGGGTCAGCCATATGAATAACTATCCCTTGATGGAAGAGGATGCCCGGAGATACGTCAATGAGATCAGGTCTATCCCCGGTGTCGTCGCATGCGCTCTCGTATCCTGTGAGGGTGTCGTTCTCTGTAAGTACTCCCGGGAAGGCAGCCTGTCATCGCCCCTCTTCGCGGCAATGTGTGCAACGGTTCTTGCATCGGCAGAGGCCGCTTGCGGTAGTGTCCGTATCCAGCGGCCGTCCATGGTCACCATCGCTGCATCCGACTCTGCAATCCTCATCGTAAGCGCAGAAGAGGCCGCCCTGATCGCAGCGGTAATAGATAAGTCTGCGGACCTCTCTACAGTACAGAGGCAATTGTCGGATATAGCAATCAGGATTGGAGGGGTGGCGTGATGTATACGATACTGGTCGTCGATGATAGTCCCATGATCGTCGACGTTTTTGTTACCATGCTGGAGCGTGGTGGCTATCGGCCAATCACCGCTTTTAGCGGTGAGGAGTGCCTGGAAGTCCTGAATAAAACCCCGCCGGATCTGGTCCTTCTGGATATTATGATGGAGCCGATGGATGGCTGGGAGACCCTCGGAAAGATCAAGACCAATCCTACGTCGCGTGATATCCCTATCCTCATGTTGACCGCAAAACCCCTCACCCCGGAGGAGGCCAACGAGTACGGCGCCTACATTGAGGACTATATCCTCAAGCCCACCACCCACCACCAGCTCTACGACGCCATCGAACATGTGCTGGCGCGCCGGCACTCCATCGCTGCCGATATCGAGCGGGCGCGCGAAGCCGGCGTGGACCCCCGGATCATCGATGAGTATGAACGCCTCTCAAAGAGCGTCGATATCAACAGGCGCCTCCTGAAGATCCTGGAGACCACCTACAGCATCAAGGATGCCCGGGTGGGAATGGGTGAGAGCATCACGAGAGCCATCAAGAGTATGGCGGCGAGCATCAAACTCCAGGAAGAGCGCCTGAATGAGGTCCGGGCCCAGTTCGCGGACATCTTCGAGGCACGGTGATCCTTCCTCTCTTCCCTCGCTTTCAAGAACCTTTCTTTTGTGTCTGTGCGCCCGCTCCGGGTGCGCCTTCCTATCGTTGCCGGTTCGGAGCCGTGCAGATGCCCGGGCCGCGCGGGCCGCTTCTGTCCTAATAACTCTCCGTGCGTTCCATTCGTCCGATATAGACGATAGCGATCGTCAGCACGAGGATCGCGACAAGCGTCATGCCGATGTCGATGGGCGTGACGGGCTCGACCCCGAAGGTCAGCACCCGCCGCACCATCGCGGTGATGCCCGCAACCAGGATCGGCGTCACCTGCACCCGGTTGGTTCTGAAGTAAACCGTCACGGTCTCCAGGATCTCTACGATGATGAGGGTCAGGAGGAGCGCGTGCAGCACCTGGAGCACACCCTGCGTCATGTCCTCGGCATGGATGAACGCCGCCAATTCCAGGACCACGTCGTAGAAGGAGAAGATCGCGAGCAGGGAGAGTGAGGCGGCGATGAGCAGGTATACCGCCAGCGTTACTCCGGATATGGCGGATATGGCTGTATCGACACGGATTTTAGAAGAAGTCATACGGGCACCCCGATCCGGGAGAATACGTATATGAACAGGTTATCCCCCGGGCATTAAATATTCCGGTGGGCCCCTGGCGAGAGGAGAATTGAAAGATTTATATCGTTAGACTGCGAATTATATGATACGCCCGAAAGGAATGTTTTTATACTATTCTTGCATTGTAATAATGCTGGATGGCAGTACGCGCGGGGTCTATAGCTCAGTTAGGTAGAGCGCCTGGCTTTTAACCAGGTGGTCGGGGGTTCAAATCCCCTTGGGCCCGTTGCCATGGGCGATGTCTATGGATTTTGATAAGGTGATGCATTCTGATACGCAACTCTTTCGTCGGTGAGGTGTAGGCCGATGGGCACCTCACTTGACGTACTCAGTCATGAGATGGTTCCGGACCATCAGATTATGGACGGCGAAGAGGCCAAGGATCTTCTTGCGACGTACCATATCTCTTTAGAGCAACTGCCGAAAATTTACCATGACGACCCGGCAGTAAAAGCTATTGGCGGCGATGTCGGGAACGTCATCAGGATTACTCGTGACAGTCGCACGGCAGGCAGGGCAGAGGCCTACCGCCTCGTCGTGAAGAGACCAAAGAAATAATGCAAAGGCCGGGGAGCTGATCCATCTGTTAGATAGAAGTGTTTTATCGAGAGCATACTTTTCACGGGAGCATGTGGCGCGTCACCAGTTAGACTCTTATAATAACTTCCTCCTGCACAACCTCCAGAAAGTCGTTGATGAACAACGTGTCATCGAGACCGATATTGAGACCCGTGGGAAAGGTAAAGAGGCTGTATGGGTTGAACTGGGCACGATCGAGGTGAAGAAGCCCCGGGTCCGTGAGGCGGACGGGTCGCAGTCCGAGCTCTTCCCGAGCGAGGCACGCCTCCGGAACCTCACGTATGCGGCACCGATCCAGCTCGAGATGACGCTCGTCCAGGGTGAGGAGCCGCAGGATCCGATCGTCACCATCATCGGGCAGCTGCCGGTGATGGTGGGCTCGGCCGCCTGCAACCTCTACAACCTGAGCGATGCCGAGCGGACCGCGCACGGCGAGGACCCGCTCGATCCCGGCGGCTACTTCATCGTCAACGGCACCGAGCGCGTGCTGATGACGCTTGAGGACCTCGCCTCGAACAAGATCATGACCGAGTTCACCGAGCGCTACAACGAGCGGATCTATGTGGCGAAGGTCTTCTCGCAGTACCGGGGCTACCGGGCGCTCGTGATCGTCGAGCGGAACCGCAAGAACCTGCTCGAGGTCTCGTTCCCCTCGGTCGCCGGGCACCTCCGTTTCGTCGACCTGATGCGGGCGTTGGGGCTCCAGGGCGACCACGACATCGTGGAGGCGGTCTCGACCGATGAGGAGATCCTCACCTTCATGATGCAGAACCTGGAGGAGAGCGAGTGCGACACCGTCGACGACGGCGTCATGTACGTCGGAAAGAAACTCGCCCCCAACCAGACCAGGGACTACCAGAGGAAGCGGGCGGAGTTCGTCCTCGACAACTACCTCCTTCCGCACTTAAATTACCTGATGCCGGTGGGCTTAAAAGAGGAGGACCCCGGCTACCGGTCGGCAGTCGAGGGTGTCCGTCTTGCAAAGGCGCACTTCCTCGGCCGCATGGCCGAAGCCTGTTTCGACCTGGTACTTGATAGGCGCCGGATCGACGATAAGGACCACTACTCGAATAAACGGCTGAAACTTGCCGGCGACCTGATGGAAGACCTCTTCCGGATCTCGCTCAACCGTCTGACAAGGGACGTGAAGTACCAACTCGAGCGGGCCAGCATGCGCCACCGCGACCTCTCGATCGGGACCGCGGTGCGTGCGGACGTCCTGACCGAGCGGCTGCTCCACCCGCTTGCCACCGGCAACTGGGTGGGCGGGCGCACCGGTGTTTCGCAGCTCCTGGACCGGGTCGACCACATGGCGGTGCTCTCGCACCTCCGACGCGTGATCTCCCCGCTCTCCCGTTCCCAGCCTCACTTCGAGGCCCGTGACCTGCACCCCACCCAGTGGGGCCGGATCTGCCCGAGCGAGACTCCTGAGGGTCCGAACTGTGGCCTGGTGAAGAACTTCGCCCAGATGGTCGAGATCAGTAAGGGCGTTCTCGACGAAGAGGAAGTGAAGAACATTCTGTACGATATGGGCGTCATCGCCCTCCGGAGGGAGACGGCATGAGGCAGTCACGCGTCTTCGTCGACGGTGCCCTGATCGGGCTCGTGGACGACCCCCGGGACCTGGTCGGGCGGATGCGCGATATGCGCCGGCGCGGCGAGATCCCCGGAGAGGTCAACGTCTCCTACAAGGAGTTCAACAACGACGTCATCATCCACACCGATCGTGGGAGAGCACGCCGGCCCCTGATCGTGGTCAGGGACGGCAAAGCGCTGGTGACCGAGGGCGATCTCGAACTCATCAAGAGCGGCGAGATGACCTTTGCAGACGTGGTGAAGAAGGGCGCGATCGAGTTTGTCGATGCCGAGGAGGAGGAGGATCTCTTCATCGCCATCAACGAGGCGGACCTCACCCTCGAGCACACCCACCTCGAGATCGACCCCTCGCTCATCCTGGGTATCGGTGCGGCGCACGTCCCGTTCCCCGAACACAACGCCAGTCCGCGTGTCACGATGGGCGCAGGGATGGTCAAGCAGGCGCTCGGGTTCGGTTCCTCGAACATGAAACTCCGCCCCGACACCCGGGGGCACATGCTCCACTACGTCCAGAAACCCCTCACTTACACCCAGACCTCCGACGTGATCGGCTCCGACGACCGGCCTGCAGGCCAGAACTTCGTCGTCGCGATCATCTCCTACGAAGGCTTCAATATTGAAGATGCGCTGGTCATCAACAAGGCCTCGATCGACCGTGGTCTTGGGCGCTCGCATTTCTTCCGCACCTATGACGGCGAGGAGCGGCGCTACCCCGGTGGCCAGGTCGACAGGATCCAGGTTCCGGATGAAGAGGTCTCCGGTGCGCACGGTGCCGAGTACTACGCGAACCTCGATATCGACGGCGTCATCAACCCCGAGACGGTCGTCCGCGAGAAAGACGTGCTGATCGGGAAGACCTCTCCGCCGAGGTTCCTCGAAGAACCGACGAGCGAGTTGATCGCCGTCGAAAAAAGACGCGACACCTCGGTCACGATGCGGAGCAACGAGCACGGTATCGTGGATACGGTCATCATCACCGAGGGCGAGAACTCCTCGCGCCTCGTGAAGGTCCGGACCCGTGACCTCCGGGTGCCGGAGGTCGGCGACAAGTTCGCGTCCCGGCATGGTCAGAAGGGTGTTATCGGGTTGATCCAGTCTTCGGCGGATATGCCGTTCACCGAGTCGGGTATGACGCCCGACCTGATCATCAACCCCCACGCGGTCCCGAGCCGTATGACCATCGGACATATGCTCGAGATGCTGGGCGGTAAGGTCGGATCCCTCGAGGGACGCCGGATCAACGCGACCGCGTTCCGCGGCGAGCGCGAAGCGGAGCTCAGGAGTTCGCTCAAGGAACTCGGATTTGCTCACAGCGGCCGCGAAGTGATGTACGACGGTATCACCGGGCGGCAGTTCGCTGCCGACATCTACATCGGCGTCATCTACTACCAGAAACTCTATCACATGGTATCGAGCAAGATGCACGCGCGGTCGCGCGGTCCCGTGCAGGTGCTCACCCGCCAGCCGACCGAAGGGCGTGCCCGCGAGGGTGGTCTCCGGTTCGGTGAGATGGAGCGGGATGTGATGATCGGCCACGGCGCGGCCATGGCCTTGAAAGAGCGGCTGCTCGACGAGTCGGACAAGGTGACCCAGTGGGTCTGCGCGAAGTGCGGTATGGTGGCGATGCTCGACCGGAAGAGAAAGATCACGCGGTGCCTTGCCTGCGGCAGCGAGACGGATATCTACCCTGTCGAGATGAGTTACGCATTCAAGCTCCTTCTTGACGAGATGAAGAGCATGGGCATCGCTCCCCGCCTGAGACTCGACGATATGGTATAAGAGAGGGGGCGCAATCAAACTATGACCAGTCCAAAACGTGTTGGAAGGATCGAGTTCGGGCTCTTCTCCCCGAAGGAGATCCGTAAAATGAGCGTCCGGAAGATCATCTGGGCGGACACCTATGATGACGACGGGTTTCCCTACCCGCAGGGCCTGATGGACCTGAACCTGGGCGTCATCGACCCCGGCCTCCGGTGTAAGACCTGCGACCAGAAGGCGGCCGATTGTCCGGGTCATTTCGGGCACATCGAACTCGCGAAGCCCGTCATCCACGTCGGCTACACCCGGCTGATCCGGAAACTCCTCCGGGTGACCTGCCGGTCCTGTTCCCGCCTGCTGATGACGGCCGAAGAGGTCGAGAAGATCGTCGGGCCCGAAGACAGCGATCTCGCATCTGAGGTCGTATCAGAGAAAGATATCAAGAAAGAACGGGTCTGCCCCCACTGCGGGGAGCAGCAACTCAAGATCAACTTCGAGAAACCGACGACCTTCTCCGAGGTCTTCGTGGAGGAAGGGCGGAAGGTTGAGCACAAACTGACCCCGGCCGACATCAGGGCGCGCCTCGAGAAGATCCCGGACGAGGACCTGCGGGCCCTGGGGGTCAACCCTGATGTCGCGCGGCCGGAGTGGACAATTCTCACCGTCCTCCCGGTCCCGCCGGTCACGATGCGCCCCTCGATCATTCTCGAGAACGGGCAGCGGTCCGAGGACGACCTGACCCACAAACTCGTGGACATCATCAGGATCAACCAGCGGTTCAAGGAGAACCAGGACGCCGGCGCGCCCCAGTTGATCATCGAGGATCTCTGGGAACTCCTGCAGTACCATGTCACCACCTACCTCGACAACGAGGTGGCGGGGTGCCCGCCTGCGCGGCACCGGAGCGGCCGACCGTTAAAGACCCTGTCGCAGCGTCTCAAGGGGAAGGAAGGCCGTTTCCGCGGCTCGCTCTCCGGCAAGCGTGTGAACTTCTCCGCCCGTACTGTGATCTCGCCCGACCCGAACCTCTCGATAGGCGAGGTCGGCATCCCGCTTGCTATTGCAAACGAGATGACCCTTCCCATCCGGGTGACCCAGTTCAATCTCGAGGAGATGCGGCAGTATGTCTTGAACGGCCCCGGGCGTCCCACCACCCGGTCCCCCTGCGGCGCGAACTACGCCATCAGGCCCGACAACCGGAGGGTGCGGTTGTCCGACGTAAACCTGGAGACGGTCGCGGAGATGATCGAGCCCGGCTGGACCGTGGAGCGGCAGTTGAAAGATGCGGATATCGTCCTCTTCAACCGGCAGCCCTCGTTGCACCGGATGAGCATCATGGCCCACCGGGTCGTCGTGATGGATGGGAAGACCTTCCGGCTGAACCCGGCCGTCTGCCCGCCCTACAACGCCGACTTCGACGGCGACGAGATGAACCTGCATATCCCGCAGACCGAGGAGGCGCGGGCCGAGGCCGAGATTCTGGTCTCGGTGCAGGCGAACATCCTTTCACCGAGGACCGGCGGCCCGATCATCGGCGGTATCCACGACCACATCTCGGGCATCTTCCTCCTGACGCACACGGTTCGCCACTTCGACAAGGAGACGACACTCTATCTCATTCAGCATATGTCCGTCGAGCACCTGCCCGAGCCGGACAGACTGGATGAGAACGGGAACCCTCTCTGGACCAACAAACAGGTCTTCTCGCTCGTCCTCCCCGATGACCTGAACATGGTCTTCCACGCCTCGTCGTGCCAGAACTGCGAGACCTGCAAGCGCGAGCTCTGCGAAAACGATGCGTTCGTCCGGATCGTCGACGGAAACCTGCTCATGGGCACCATCGACAAGAAGGGGATCGGCGCGTTCGACGGCCAGATCCTGCACCGGATCATACGGCAGCACGGCATGAAGCGTGCTGCCCGGTTCATCGACGACGTGACCAAGCTCTCGATTCGGGGCATCATGCTCAAGGGGTTCTCGTTCGGCATCGATGACGAAGACCTTACCCGGACCGAGTACGGCCAGATCGACGAGGTGTTGAGCGGCGCTCTCAGCGACGTCCATCGCCGGATCAAGATCTACAACGAGGGGCAACTCGAGCCGATGCCGGGACGGACACTTGAGGAGACGCTCGAGATGCAGATCATGCAGGTGCTCGGCAAGGCCCGTGACCGCACCGGTGAGATCGCCGGGCGGCACCTTGGTATGGACAACACCGCCGTGGTGATGGCGGTCTCCGGTGCCCGTGGATCGATGCTGAACCTGACGCAGATGGCCGGGTGTCTCGGGCAGCAGTCTGTCCGTGGCGAGCGGATCGTGCGTGGCTACGAGGACCGGACCCTGCCGCACTTCCGGCGCAACGACCGTGGTGCAGAGGCGCACGGGTTCGTCACCAACAGTTACAAGAGCGGCCTCACCCCCACCGAGTTCTTCTTCCATGCTATCGGTGGGCGTGAAGGTCTCGTGGACACGGCGGTCCGGACGTCGCAGAGCGGGTACCTGCAGCGGCGGATGATCAACGCCCTGCAGGACCTCAAGGTGGCATACGACGGCACCGTCCGGACGACGGGCGGCCGAATCATCCAGTTCTGCTACGGCGAGGACGGGACCGACCCCGGCAGGAGCAGTTACGGCGCCCCGGTGGACGTGAAAGGCATCGTGGAGAGCGTCTTAAAGGAGGAGGTCAAGTGAACAGCGATATGGAGCAGCGGATCGATGCCCTCGATCTGCCTTACCGGACCCGGGAAGACCTGAAGGCAAGCCTTACAGGGAAGGACCTCACCGACGAGCAGTTCGACCGGATCCTCACGATGGTCTTCTCCGAGTATAAGAAGAGCCGGATCGAGCCCTGCGAGGCGGTCGGCGTCGTCGCGGCACAATCCATCGGCGAGCCCGGCACCCAGATGACGATGCGAACCTTCCACTACGCGGGTGTGGCCGAGATCAACGTTACCCTCGGTCTTCCCCGCCTCATCGAGATCATGGATGCCCGGCGGGAGCCGAGCACCCCCACGATGGCGGTCCACCTGAAGGACGACTGGGCGTTCAACCGTGACCGCGCCCGTGAGGTGAGCTGGCAGATCGAGGCCGCGCCGCTTCATGAGTTCGGAGACATCACCATCGACATGGAGAACATGCAGGTCCTCGTCCTGTTAAACAAGTCGGTTTGCGACCGGCGGAAGATCGGGGTGGAGGAGATCTTCGAGGTGGGACCGAGGAAGATCCGGGAGAAGCGGCACTTCCGCGACTTCGATGTCGAAGGAGACGTGAAGAAGGTGTCGCTCACATTCACCCCCAAGAACCGAGAGAGCTACCAGAACCTCTTCCAGCTCGCAGAACATGTCAGGAACGTCATTGTCCAGGGTATCGACGATATCGAGCGGGTCGTCGCCAGAAAGGAGGGCGGAGAGTATATCCTTTATACTGAGGGCTCCAACCTAAAAGATGTCTTCGAAGTCGAGGGAGTCGATACCTCCCGCACCCGGAGCAACAACATCAGCGAGATCGCCGATGTCCTCGGGATCGAGGCAGGCCGGGACGCGATCATCCGGGAGGCCTTGAGCACCCTGAACGAACAGGGTATCGGCGTCGATGTCCGTCATATCATGCTCGTCGCCGATATGATGTGCATGGACGGCGAGGTCAAGCAGATCGGCCGGCACGGTATTGCCGGTGAGAAGGAGAGCGTCCTCTCCCGGGCAGCATTCGAGGTAACGGTCAACCACTTGCTCGATGCAGCAATCGCGAACGAGGTGGACGAATTGAACGGTGTCACCGAGAACGTGATCGTGGGCCAGCCCATTCAGCTCGGCACCGGTGATGTGAAACTCATCGCAAAACCCACAAACCTGAAAATCTAGGAGAATCATAATATGGACTTTAATGCTTCACTACGCAAAGCCGTGAAGACTGGTACAGTGTTCCTCGGACAGAACAAGACCCAGGAATGCATCGAGGAAGGTAAGGCCAAACTTGTCGTGGTGGCCAAAAACAGCCCCGAATCCGTCAAAAATATCGTGAAAGAGATCGATATCCCTGTCTACGTCTACGAGGGCTCGAGTGTCCAGCTCGGGAAAGCCTGCGGTATGCCCTACGTCGTCAGTGCCCTTGCCGTGGTCGAGCCAGGTGAATCCGATATCCTGAATGTTGCGAGAGTGTAGACAATGCCACAGGTCGTGCTGACTGAAGAGTGCATGCGCCTCATTTCGCAGTTCGAGAGCCTCACCGGCGCGGGGAGCCGCGATTGCATTGTTGACAACCGCAATGAGCGCATCATATTCGTGATCAACCCCGGCGATATGGGACTTGCCATCGGTAAGAGCGGGTCGAGCATCAAGAAGGCATCCGATGTGATGGGCAAGAGGATCGAGGTCGTGGAATACTCCGCGGACCCCGGTCAGTTCCTCCGGAATTGCTTCCTCCCGGCTCAGGTCACCGCTATCGACTTCGACACCAACGAGGAGGACCAGCAGGTCGCCCTCGTTGAGGTTCGGGATGAGGACCGGGGCCTTGCCATCGGCAAAGCGGGGAAGAACATCTTCAAGGCAAAGGTTCTTGCACAGCGGCAGCACGACATCGCCGATGTCCAGCTGGCGCAGAACGAGATGGCCTGAACCCCCTCTCTTTTTGTCGTAGTTCTGTATTCTCTCATCGAGAGCGGATTTCTTCGTTCCTGCCCTGCCGGGTGCCGCATCTGGAGAGACTACGGGTGCCGGGGCATCTTCTGACAGAGCCGTTCCCCGCAGGGGGTTTCAGGCGGCCTCCAATCAGGAAATTATTTATACTTGCCCGGGCTCCATGACACTCTCATGAAGAGAGGATCTGGACAGGTGATAGAGCCTCGCGTCGTCTGCAGCAGAACAGCAGAGGTGCCGGGAGTGGCCTCGTTGAGGCGCCTTCTCCCCGTGTTTCTGGTTCTGGCACTCTGTATCGGCATGGCTGCCCCGTTCGCGTCCGCTCTCCCGGAAACCGGGGATGAAAAGTCCGTCACCGCAAGGATGCCGGCGGATCCCGCCCCGGCGGCTGCCTCCGAGGAGAAAGAGGTCACAGCGAGGCCTGCTCCCCTCGTGAGCGAACCCCCCACGCTGACGGAGATGGCAACGCCCATCAACGAAGAGACAACGGCAGTCACGTCTGCGGCGAATGAGACCCCTGCCGCGGAACCTGTGGCAACGGTCTTCTTCGGCACTGCCGATACCGACGATGGCGCTGATGCCGATACCGACGATGACGCTGATGCCGATACCGACGGTGGCGCTGATGCCGATAC